>CAYODN010000014.1:10527-16448 GCA_964402735.1 uncultured Candidatus Peribacteria bacterium
CCCATTCCCGATTTTAAAAGATCCGAATATTTATTATAAAGCGGCGCAAATTCATCCAAAACAATGTGCAAATAATAAGAATATTTCGCTTTCTCAAACTCAAGCTTAGCACTTTGTAAAGTACTGGAATCTTGAAGAAAAGCCCTTTCTGCGTGTTCAACTTGTTTTTTTAAAAGTATCCTAAAAGCCTCAAGTTCCGACCTCCACAAATCCGCCGGAAAAACCTCAATATCAGGGTCTTCTTCCTCTTCGTTTAAAGCCAAAATCAAATCCGCAACCTCTGAAGATTGATCGGAATTTTCAAAATCCGACGCCTCGGATTCCCCATCACCAAAAACCCTTTTCCAAAAATCCGGCACTTTCACCTCATCCGTTCGTTCATCCTTTGGGAAATCATCCAATTTTCGCCTCACCTCACCACCCATAAAAAATTATTAAAAAGAGTCGACAAAATAACAATAAAAACCAAAACTGGCAATAGACTTATTCACAAAAATCTGCTAAAATAATGAGATTTAAAAATAAAAATCAAAAAAATGAAAACAAAATTTTTCTCAAGAATTCTAAAAACACTCCTATTTTCAACAATTCTGGCAGTCACAATAACAAGCGCCGAAGCCTTTGCCGCCACTTGTTATTGGGTGGGCTCCACTTCAACATGGGAAGATTCAAACAACTGGGCGAGTGCAGCTGGTGGTACTGCGGGCACTTGTGGAGCAACATCCCCGGCAGGATACCCCGGAGGCGGAGACGACACCGCAACTTTCACAAGTAACGACACTACAAGTGTCGAACTAAGTGGCGCCCTAAGCGTAGCAATAATAAACCTAAACACGAGCTACTCGGGCACATTTACAACAAATAATAACTCAATAACAACGACCGGCAATCTCAATATGGCATCCGGAAACACTGCAACTTTCAACGCAGGATCCTCCACAATCACAATCGGTGGAACATTCACGGTAGCGGCAGGCACTTTTAACGCGGGATCTTCAACAATAAATGCCGCAGGAGACATAGCGCTCACCGGTGGCACATTCAATTACAGCACTTCAACGATAAACATCAACGGTTCAACAACACAGTCTCTTAACACACAAACAAGCCAAAGTTTTTACAATCTAGTGATAAACAAATCGTCTTCATCAATATTAAATACCAGTTCGGGAGATAACATAACCGTAACAAACCAGCTCACCCTTACCGACGGAAAGCTCGGAATTTACAACAATGGTTCAATAATTTTCAACGGTTCATTGTCAAATTTTACCTATGCATCAACGTTTGACGGTGCAAATAATTCAAGTACATACACCGGATTTATAGAACTTAAAGCAGACCAAGATTTCACGCTTACGACAACAAACACATACATCCCGGGACTTAAATTAAACAATCAATCCTACAATGATTTTGATTTCACTCTTGACGCAGGCACTGATGTCACGATTTGGGGAGCCTTCACAATGGTAAACGGTGCCGGAGATACTCCCGAGTTTACGAATTTAAACGATTCAAACATCACGTTCAACTCCACAACAAGCGTAGAAAAAGGAACATTAAACACAGGTTCAAGCACAACTACAACATTTACGGGAACCACCACTGTTAGCGGAGGCACAATAAACGCCGACGCCACAACAACAACTTTTACAGGCGCCGTGACTTTAAATTCCGGCACAATAAATTTAAACTCAACAACTACAAACTTTACGGCAAACCTCACAATTAGCGGAGGTACTTTCACAGCAAACACAACAAATATCGTATTCAACGGTTCTTCAAATCAAACATTTGATTTCAACACAACTCTTTCAATTTACACTCTCACAATAAACAAAGGCGGAAACACATATCTTACACTTTTAGCAGGAGACACACTAACTGTAACAAACGCACTAACCCTTACTGACGGAAGAACTTCAATCAACACAACAGCGGAACTGATATATACCGGAACATCCGCAAACTTCACCTACGGTGCAAATTTTGACGGAGCGAACAGTTCCACTTCAAACACTGGTTATCTTACTTTCAAACCAACAAGCTATCCTCAAGCTTTCACAATCAACACAACAAACACGGTTCTTCCCGGAATTCAACTTTACAACGATGGAAACGACACACTCTCTTTGGATTTTCAAGATTCAACAACAAAAACAATCTATGGAAAATTCAGAATTTACGAAACAACCCCGGGCACGGGAACCGTTTTCACAAATTCTGGAAACGGCTCTTTAACATTCGGAGGAGGCTCGGCGGTAACATTTTTACTTGAAAGCGGCACCTTCAACACGGGAGCCTCAACAACAACAACCTTTGCTGGACCCGTAACCGCAAGTGGAGGCACAATGAATTTAAATTCAACAACCACAACATTCACTCCTGCCACAACCTTCAGCGGAGCCACAATAAACAACTCATCAACAACACTAAACTTTTCAAGCACACTCGCACTTTCCGGCGGAGAATTCAAAGCCGGCTCAAATACCGTAAACCACACCGGCGCAATTACAATTTCGTCTACCGGAATATACAATGCCCAGTCCGCTTTAATCTATGTAAACGGAAATTTCACTATTTCAGGAGGAAGCTTCACGGAGGGCACAAGTGGTGTTGTATTCTCTGGAACTGCAAACGCCGACTTGGCTGTAAACTCGGAGGAAACATTTTACAACCTACAAATAAACAAAACGGGAGCCAGTACAAACATCCTAACAATCACAACAGGAACAAATATTTTTGTTACTAACATTCTGGATTTATATGATGGAAGAATCGCTATATACTCTGATTCAAAGCTCACTTTCACCGGTACTGCAGCAAACTTCAACTACAGATCAACTTTTGAAGGAGCAAATGCTTCTACAAGCTATCAGGGACTACTTACCTTCAAACCGGCAACAACAGGTCAAACTTTTAACATCAACACAACAAATTCAAACCTTCCGGGTCTCGCTATTCACAATGATGGTCTTTCAGAAATTACACTCAATCTTCAAAACACAGGAACAAACACAATCTACGGAAAGTTCAGAATGTTTGAGGAAAACGGAGGCACGGGAACGGTTTTTTCAAACAGTGGAAACGCATCACTCACATTCGGAGGCTCGAGTGCGGCAACAGTTTCAATCGAAGGAGGAACATTCAATACAGGAAGCTCCACAACTACAACATTCACGGGAACACCAACTCTTAGTGGAGGCATTGTAAACTTAAACTCAACCACTACAACATTCACTCCCGCAACTACCTTTAGTGGAGCCACAATCAACAACTCATCTACAAATCTAAATTTCTCAAGCACTCTCGCACTTTCCGGCGGAGAATTCAAAGCCGGATCAAACACTGTAAATCACACAGGAATAGTAACTCTTTCAAGTACAGGTGTTTACAGCGTACAAAGCGCTTCGGTAACTTTCTCAAATAGGGTAGTAATTAACAATGGCACATTTAACGGAGGATCTACTACAACAAATTTCAACAACACAACTTCAAACTCAATCGACTTTAACGGAGGTACTTTTAATGCAGGCACTGGTAGCTTAGTAATCGCCACAACGGGTGGATTTGATATGGACGGAGGCACCTTCAACGGATCAACGACAAGCGGAACACTGCAAATCGGTGGAGCTTTTGATCACTCAACAGCAGGCATTTTTAATGCGGAGAATCAGCTCATTAAGGTGGGAACAAGCTTTACAATAGGAAGCGGAGCCACCTTCAACGAAGACGAAAGCACTGTAGAATTCACAGGAACAAGCTCAAACACGGTAGATGTGGCAACAAGCGAAACGTTCTACAATATACGTATAAACAAAGGCTCTGACACAGCTAATCAAACACTAGGTAGTTCTGATACAATTACAATTTCAAACGGTCTTGAACTTTTAAACGGAAAAGTGCAAGTGGGAACAAGCTCTACGGTTACAGCTTATCTAAGCGCAAGCACCTTTATCTACGATGAAGATTTTGACGGAGGTAATTCTGCGCTTCCAATCGTTCTTGCACCAAACTACGACAATGTAACTCTCGAAATTCCGGAAATATTAAACGCTTCAAAAACAATCCCGGCATTTACTTTGGACGGAAATTCAAAAACGAACTTTACATTAAATTATACGGGAACAAGCCCTCTTACATTCACATATCCATTTAAAATAGCCAGCGGTTCATCAACCAAATTCGATGCAACTCAAAACGCGGATCTCACATTCTCAAGCACCTTGGAACTTTCCGCCGGAAATTTTCACACCGGAACGGGAATAATCCAACACAACGGAGCAATCACCATAAACGGTGGCACATACAACAACGAAGGCCCAAACACAATTGCTTCAACCCTCACTATTTCATCGGGAGAATATAAAGCCGGTTCTGGCACACAAAACATATCAAACACGCTTACCTTATCAGGAACTGGAATTTTCAATGTTGAAAGCTCAACAACCACATTCTCTTCAGCTCTCACAATTTCGGGAGGAACATACAAAGGTGGAAGCGGAACGGCTAATCACAACGAAGATATTACAGTTTCGGGAGGAACATTCGATCTTGAAAGCGGAGATTTAAACCTCGGTACCTACGCACAATTAATTACAACAAGCGGCACCTTCACCGCTACAAACGGTAATATTGATTCAAACTATTACGATCCCGCAAACCCATCTCTTGCAGGAATATACATCAATGGTGGCACATTCAACGCACCGGGAACCGGAAAATCCTTTACAATTCTTAAAAACTTCATTCATTCAAGCGGAACCTTCAGCCACAACGATGGAAGACTAACCTTTGACGGCCCAAACAGCGTAACTCTGGACATTCCGACATCGGACACATTCGGAGACATCGAAATATTCAAGTCATCAAACGATGCAATAGTCACAATTTCTTCAAGCGACACATATACAATTACTGGCACCTTAATTTTAAACAATGGAAAGTTGGACATTCCTACAAATTCTTCATTCGAAATCGACACAAGCGGAGATTTGGCATATAGCTCAAATTTCGATGGAAGAAGCACAATCGGTGGCGGCTACATAATATTAAACAATCCGGGAACAATCACCCTTCCAAACGGAGCCACACAAATTCCGGGTCTTTATCTCAATAATTCAAGTTTAATTGTTGAAACTGATACGGCAACACTACCAATGAGTTTCTACGGACCGTTAAATATCGCCCAGGGCAAATTTGAAAACAATGGAAACGCCGACATCACTTTTGAATCAACAGTCACAATTCAAAACGGAACACTTGATGCAAAAGATGGATCCTTCGACCATAAATCTAACTTTTCAATTACAAACTCAAATTCGGTATACAACGCAGGAAGTGGAAGCATAATGTTTGAAGGTGATCTCACAATTTCAAACGGCACATACAATGCCGGAAACTCATCAATAACCGTTTCCGATGATTTTGATTTAAACGGAGGAACCTTCATCGCCCCGGGAACGGGTGAATATCTTGCAATCGGTGGAGATTTCAATATTGGAACTTCCGGAAACTTTAACCACAACAACGGAAAAGTAATATTGATCGGTCAATTCACTTCGAGCATAACGGATTTCAGTGCAAATCCGGAAATAGCTTTCTACGATCTTGAAATTGATAAACCACAAGCAGTTGATGCCCCACCTTCTGTTCTACAAGTACAACAGGATTTGATTGTAAACAATACATTCACCTTAACTGACGGATACCTTCATCAAGGTTATGTATGCGATAACTCCAGAACCGAGCCTTATGATGCAAGTCTTTGTATGATAAGCGTTGAAGCAACGGGAAGCGTATCTTGGAGCTCTGATTTTGATGGAGGATACGGAGGATACATAAAAATAAACAACGCCCAAACATTAAACATTCCGGCAATTCCGTATTATTTCACTTACGGTGATGTTCCCTCTCTT
>CAYODN010000015.1:0-15670 GCA_964402735.1 uncultured Candidatus Peribacteria bacterium
GGGGCGGGTAGAGGGTTTCTAAAGTGTCTACTAAATTGGGTACGGATCACAGTCTATGCATTAACCGCCCCATTTTGGGCACCTGTTGTAAAGGTCCCAGGTCGTTTATTTTGTGTTGTTCAGTGGAGGTGATTGTATGCTGAGGGTATAAAATTGTGGGTTTTTATAAATATTTTATTTTTTGTTTTGAAAAAATTTTTTTGATTTTATAATCAATATTATTGGTAAAAGTGCAAAAATGTATGAAAAAGGTCTTAAGGGAATTGTATATCTGGGAAGCCATGCTGAGATTATATACAGAGTAAAATAAAACGATAAAAATGAAAGAACTACCATTAAGAAAGTTTTATCATTTTTATCAAAAATTTTTTCTTGAAATCTTTTTGAAAGAGAAAGAATTATTCCTAAGAAAGATAATAGATATAACGGCCAATGAATTATCTTGGAGATTTTAAAAATTTTTTCAATTGAAGAATATTGAGGGTTGTTAAATGGGTCGTCGTCGTTGGGATATATGTATATTTGTTGTGTATACGGTGAAGTGATTGTCCACATTGAAATAGCTTTTCCTCCCAAATTCCATGCAATGTATGGCCATGTTTCTTGAAAAAATGTTTTGTTTGTTGGTTTCTTCTTTGATGTAAAATCTACTTGTTCTTTGCTTTTTAATTTTTCGATAAAGTAATCAGTAGGAGTAAATATGTTCTGAACGTTTGGAATTATTTTTTCAATAATATTTTGTGAAGAATTGTTGATTTTGTAGTTCGCTTTTTGGTCTAAATAAAAATTTAGAAACACAAATTCCACCAATAAAATTATTAATATTCCTATGCTAAAAACAATTATTTTTTTTAGTTTATTTTTTGATAATAATATTAAATATATTATTAGTGAAATCGGTATGACCGCTCCTATTAGTCTGACTTCGAAAGATGCTGCAAGTAAGATTCCTGACAAAACAAAAACAATCATTTTAGATTTTTTTTCGGCAATTATGAACAATAAAAGACCAATAGATAGTAAAAAAATGTATAATGTTTCTGTAAGTATGTAGCTATTCATCATTATCAGGTGTGGGTTTATTGCCGTAAGGATAGTGGGGAAGAGGCTTTGGTTGAAAGAAAAGAATTGACGAGAAATGAGAAAAATTAAGAGTACGGAAAATGTGCTTAGTAGGGCTTGAAATTTCCTAATTGTTAAAAATGTATTAATATTTGCGATCGTTGAAAAATTTCCGTAGTTAGCTTGGAATAGAATGGTGTCTGTTTTTTTGATGAATGGCATTAAAAATTGAGGATATCCGATAGACAAGTTCGTTTTTTCTATTGGAGTTGTTGAATCGAAAACAAAATTTTCGCTGTATATTTTATGTTGGTTGAAGTTGACTGCGGTTGTAATGTATTTTAATGAGTCGGCTTGTGGCATTAAGAGTGTGTCTGGTATTTGATTGTAATAATTTCGTAGGAATAAAGAAATTATAAGGATGATGGAGATTATTGTTGCATTTATCCAAAAATAATTTTGTTTTTTCTTCTTCATACATATAAATGTTATTGATATTTTGATTATTATTTTTTTGTTAATATTTATCAATAATTTTGTTTTTTTTCAAATTTTATCGTAGAGTTTTATCTGAATTTATTAATTAGATATTATGATAAACGATATTGAGTATTGGAAAAATAGGCACAAAGTTTTTGAGAACAAATTGGCCTCTGTTGGTACTAAAAGTTATTCGGATAGGGCGAATTTTTTTATTTATGAAATGCTTAAAAAACGATGTTTCCTTGTGCTAGAAAAGCTGAAGCTTCCGAAAAAATCATCTTTGCTTGATGCGGGTAGCGGAATCGGGTTGTTTTCGGAATTTTTTGCTGAAAACGGTTTTGATGTAACTGCCAGTGATGTCTCCGATTTGGCCTTGGAGAAAATAAAGAATCCAAATATAAAAAAAGTTTGTGGAGAAATTAAAGACTTGAATTTCCCCGAAAAATCATTTGATGTTGTTGTGAGTTTTGATGTTCTTTATCATATTTTAAAAGAAGAAATTTGGGAAAAATCGGTTTCGAAGATGTGTGAATTGTCTAAAAATTATGTAATTTTACATGAAAGATTTTTGAAGAGATCCCCGGGTTTTACTTCCAAACATGTGAAAATGAGGGCATATTCGCAGACTTTGGCTGTTTTGAAAAAGAATGGATTTGAAGAAGTTTTAAGTGTTCCGACTCATTTTTGGCCTTTGAGATGGTTGGTTTACAGGTTTTCAGCTTTTTTCCCTAAGTTTTTTTATTTTTTGGATGATTATACTTTGAGATTTATCGATAAACATAATTTGAAAGTCGGTTCGCATTTTATAAAAGTATTTAAAAGAAAATAATTTAATTTTTTATTATGGCAGTAAATTTATTACTCAAAAACAATTCAGGAAATGCGGTGAATGCTTCTCTTATCGATCAATACGGAGGAAACTATTCAGCTACTATCGAAGGCGGTATGGCTCAAAACCATGCGCTATTGGAAAATAGCGAAGTCATCGTTGAAGGAATAAGCGTACATGTGGTTGTGCCGGAGGATGAGAATATGGAGATTGTTGTGGCCGAGTAGTTTATCGGTTCAAAAAATCCAGAATTTGGGTGTGGAGGTTTTTGTTTGAGGCGAGAAGATCCTCTCCGAAGAGGTCTATTAAATTTCCGTTTGAATCACTAGACTCACCTCCCGCTTCTTTTACAAGTAAAAGTCCTGCTGCGATGTCCCAAGGTTTTAGACCGAAAGATAAAAATGCGTCCGTTCTTCCGCTTGCCAGATAGGCTAAATTTAGTGCCGCGGAGCCGATTTGGCGAATTCCGTGGCAGTGCTCAATAAGGGCGGTGTATGCGTCCAGATTTCGTTCAAATTGGTGTATGGGGGATTCAAGGCCGATCATTGCGTTTTTAAGCTTTGAAATGTCGCTTACGCTTATTTTTTCTCCGTTTAAAAAGGCTCCACCGTTTTTTTCAGCGTAAAACATCTCTTTTGTGAAAGGCTGATAAACGACACCAAGAACGATTTCTCCGCTTAAATATTTGAAATTTTTTGTTGAAGTGGTTTTTGCGGTTTTGAATAGGGCGATTGATACCGTACACTGCGTGAACCCGTGCGTGAAATTGTTTGTGCCATCGAGCGGGTCGATGATCCAAATGTATGGGCTTTGAAGCAGTTTTTTTAAAGTGCTTGCTTTTTTGAATTCGCTTTCTTCAGCTAAAAAACTGTGGTTTTTGTATGTTTTTTTGATTGTTTCCATGATAAGTTTTTCACTTTCCTTATCGGCATCGGTGACAAAATCTCTTTCGGATTTTTCTTCCATATTAAATCCGGATTTGTAATATTTGAGGATGATTTTTCCCGCTTTTTCCGCTAAATTTATCGTAAAGTCTTTAAAATCCATTGTGTAATTGGGTTTTTAATGATTATATCATAAATCAAATTCAAATTAAATTTTTTATGGATAAATTTGTATTAAAATCCAATATGACGCCTGCGGGAGATCAGCCCGAGGCCATAAAAAAGCTTGTGGCCGGTAGGGGAGAGGTTTCAAACTCTTCTCGGTGTGACGGGTTCCGGTAAAACTTTTACGATGGCCAAGGTGGTAGAACAGCTTCAGAGGCCGACACTCGTTCTTGCTCATAATAAAACGCTTGCGGCTCAGCTTTGCAGTGAGTTTCAAGAATTTTTTCCGGATAACGCCGTGAGTTATTTCGTTTCGTATTATGATTATTATCAACCGGAGGCCTATATGCCGGCAACTGACACCTATATTGAAAAGGACGCTTCAATAAACGAGGAAATCGATAAATTTCGACATGCGGCAACCGCGAATTTGCTTACACGAAAAGATGTGCTTATTGTGGCTTCAGTTTCATGTATTTACGGCCTTGGGTCCGTGGAGGATTATGATGCAATGGCTCAAACTTACAAGGTGGGGCAAAATATCGCGCGTGATAGAATGCTTAGACAACTTACGGATATGCAATATGTGAGGTCTGCGATTGAGTTTAAAAATTCGATGTTTCATGTGATGGGTGATACCGTGGAGATTTTTCCTCCGGATAGAGACACGATTTTTAGAGTTGAGTTTTTTGGTGATGAAATTGAGGCGATTTCAGAGTGTGATTCTTTTACCGGTGAGATGATAAAAGAGCTCGATAGTATTATGATTTTTCCGGCAAAACATAATGTGACTACCCAAGAAAAAATTGAAAAAGCGGTTTCCTTAATTAAGGCGGATTTGGCGATTCGTTATAATGAGCTTTTATCTCAGGGGCGACTACTTGAGGCGGAGAGGATTAAAACGAGAACCGAATACGATATAGAAATTTTGCAGGAAACCGGGTATTGCAATGGAATAGAGAATTATACTCGATATTTATCCAGTAAGGAAGCGGGGGATCGGCCTTCCACTTTGCTTGATTATTTGCCCGAGGATTTTATTTTGTTTATCGATGAATCGCATATTTCCGTGCCTCAAATCGGAGGTATGCACAATGGAAATTTTTCACGAAAACAAACTCTTGTAGAACATGGTTTTAGACTCCCTTCTTCTCATGACAATAGGCCACTTCGTTTTGATGAATTTGAGGAATATATGAAAAATACCGTGTTTGTTTCGGCTACTCCAAGCCATTATGAAATGGAGCACACAAAGCCTGAAAATATTGTGGAGCAGGTGGTGAGGCCTACGGGGCTTTTGGATCCCGTAATCGAAGTGAGGCCGAAAGAGGGGCAAATCGATAATTTGATGGCAGAAATCGAGAAACGTGTGAAGGCATCGGAGCGTGTGCTAATTACAACTTTGACTAAAAGAATGGCTGAGGAGCTCACCGACTTTTTGGCGGATCACGATGTGCGTGTTCGTTATCTTCATTCGGATATCGATACAATTGAGCGAATCGAGATTCTTCGGGATCTTAGGCTTGGAAAATTCGATGTGCTTGTTGGAATAAACCTTCTTAGGGAGGGTCTTGATCTTCCGGAGGTGAGTATGGTTGCGATTATGGATGCCGATAAGGAAGGCTTTTTGAGAAGTGCGAGCGCTTTAATTCAAACCGTTGGGCGATGTGCCAGAAATGTGAACGGATTTGTGGTGATGTATGCGGATAAAATGACGGACGCGATGGAAAAGGCCATTTCCGAGACAAAAAGACGACGTGAAAAACAGGAAGCTTATAATGTAAAACACGGAATCACACCGGAAACGATTAAAAAAGCGGTGAGGGACATCAGTAATTTTGGCGGTGCGAAGAAGAAAAAGGGAGAGGATAGAACCGCAAAAATCAATTTCAAAAAATTACCGAAAGATGAGGTGCTTCGTCTTATTAATTCGCTTGAAAAGAAGATGGATTTCGCTTCCGAAAATTTGGAATTCGAAAAAGCCGCAGAATTTCGGGATGAAATCGAGGCTATAAAAGAGGAGTTTGGAATTTAGGAGAAGACGGTGAACCGCTTTCGGATTTTGCGATTTTTTTCGTTTTTGTAATGCCGTCCATAAAATTCAAATAACGGATTGTTGTTTCCGTGCTTCTTTCCGGGCTTATTTCAGAGTTTTGAATTTGAGTGGCAAGGTTTAAAAATTTTGAAAAAATCGTTTCGTAGTTTTCTTTGCCGAAGGATTCTTTGTTTTCGTAAATGTATCTTAGCATTGCATCCACAAGAAATTTTTTGTCCGTTTCGGATAATTTTCCGGATTTTAAATCGGTAATGTGTTTTTCGATGTTTTCCGGACTAAAGTCTTGAAGGCTTTTTCTGATATATTCCATGCCGAATTCTCCTTTTCCCCTTAAGGTTTCGAGTCTTCCCGCTTCATTTTCTTCACTTGCCAGAATGGAGTTTTCCAGGGCAATTGCTTTTTGAAGTTCTTGTCTTTCTTTTTTACTTTCGTCGATTATGTCTGTTTTTTCTTTTATTTCTTTTGTTGTTTCTTTTTGAAAAGGATTTGATTGAATTTCTTTAAACTGTTCTTGTTTTGCCTTGTAATATCTCATTATTTCAGGAGTGTAAGTTTCTTCCATTTTTGGAAAATCAATCCCTTTTTCTTCAAAAAATGAGTCTACGGTTTTTAAGGTGTTAAAGATGCCACTATTAAGTAGTTTGTTGATTACGTAGAAGTAACCGAGTTTTGAAAGGTTTTTGTATTGCGGATTTTCTTCAACCCATTTTGCACGGATTTTTTTGTCTTTGAAGACCTCTTTAAGTAGAGAATCTTCGACGCCCAATTCTTTATCCGGTACGCTTTTTATGTTGTATACTTCCTGAATTTTGTCTTCTATTTTTGAAAGTAATTTTGCGATTTTTACTGTTTGGGGAAGTTTGTAGAGTTCGGCCATATATTTTCTGCCAAGAAATGCCGCTGTATTTTTTGGAGCTTTGTAGGGATCGTCTTTGTAAATTTCATTATTTTCGTAGAGTTCAGGGCTGTATATGCCGTTTGGAAAAATTTCTTCGAAAGATTGGGTTTCGTTTTTCGGTTCTGAGGTAAGCCCTTTTGCAAGAGATTCTTCATCTTTTTTAAGGCTTTCTTTGGGCAAAGGTTTCACTTTTTCTCTATCGAAATTCGGTGATGATTGTGTTTTTTCGGTGCCGTTTACAGACATTTTTTGTTTTTAAATCATTTTATTATAGCAAAAAAGAGCTTTTTTTTCAATTAAAACTATATCGGAATTTAAAGTCCGCGTCCTCCGCCACCTCCAAACCCGCCTCCGGAAAAGCCCCCGCCGCTTGAAAAACCTCCACCTCTTGAAAATCCGCCACCACTTGACCATCCGCCACCCGATCTTGAATATGATGATGTTTTTGGTGCAGGAGTTGAAACGATTTTTCTTGTGAGGGATTTATTGAAATCGTTTAAAAGATATGAGAATTTTGAGATATCCAGGCGGCTTCCGTTTGTAAAATCGCCATCAAGCCAAGTGGGAGGACGAGATAAAAGGCCTTCGAATTTATTTGTCCAGTATGTGCTTAAATCGAATAGAATAGCGTAAGGTAAAAGGCGTTGGAAAACCTCCATTCTTTTATCTTTTTCAAAAAACTTAAGTCTGTCTTTTTCAGCTGTGTTTATATAATTGTAAATTCCTTTGAGTTCAAAGAGTTGTTTTGAACCTTCTTGCGTTTTTCTTGGCATAAATCTTGAAAAAATCACAATGATTATTCCCGAAAAAATCACACTTAGAAATAATTCCAATGAGAGAAAAAATATTGAAAAAACGGGGGACAAAATCGCAAGAAAAAGTCCAATCGCAAGAAAACATGATCTTACTTTTTTCGGATTTTTTTCGATGAGTTTTTTCTTTTTCAGGCTTTCGTAAATATCTTTTGAAATTGAGTCGAGTTTTTTGTAAAACTGATAGTTTAAACTAGATATTTTTTTTGTTTGTCCGACTTCGTTTGTTGAAAAAATTGTGTTGAAAATAAGGCGCTCGTGTTCGTATTCGCTTTGAAAAGGTTTTGTGATCTCGAGTTCGTAGTCGTTTGTGTCTTTTATTTCTTTGATTTTTATGAAACCCGTAACGGCGAAATTTATTATTGTGGCTGTGATTTCTTTGATGTTGAACCTTTCGTCGTAGAGGCCTCCGGCTTCTGCAATGCTTAGATTTTTTGCCGGTGTCCATCTTGGAACAACCGTGAGAGTTTCGGCGCCGAGGTCTCTTCCTTTAAGTCGCCATAAAACAAACATTATGATGAAAACAAGAGGTGTAATGAAACTGAATCTGTGGTCTTTTATAAACCAAAATATTTTTTTGAACTGTGATGGCGGATAAAGATTTTCTTTGGGTATTTCCATCTCGAAATATATTTCTTCATAAGCTTCCAAAATTCTTGGTGAGGAAATGTATATTTGTTTTTCCGTCGGGTAGTCGATCAGGCATTTTTTGCTTTCGTATGAGTAATCCGTGGATGCAATAAAACAATTAATTTTGAAATTTTCCTTGGCTTTTATCGGTTTCGGAAAATTAATTATTATATCGTTTTTTTCGTATGGGAATCTTTCCTCAAAGGGGGTTGTGTTTAAGTTTAAAAATCCTTTGTCTTCTTTAATTAAAAACAAATTCTCGGCTTTGAGTTTTACTTCGCTCGTGAATTTATCGTTTATTTCGTTTTCAAGAGGAATTATCGAGATGTTTTTTTCGCCTAAAAAGCTATATGATGAGTCTCTGAATTTTGTGGTTTCGTCCGGTAAAATTTCCGCTTTTCCAAGCCTAATATTTTGGCCTTCAATTTTTTCGGAAATCTTTTTTGAAAGCGAATATGTCTTAAAATCCGAGGCGTTTATAGTGCTTGTTTGAATGATTTCCGTTGTTCCATCTTCAAAAATGTTTATTTCGGTTTCGTTTTTGCTAAGCGCTCTTTCGAATGTGCCGAGAGGAAATCCCACTACGATGGATAAGTTTTCATATGCGTTAAGGGTTCTTGTGCTTTCGAAAACCACTTTGTCTTTTTGAATTTCGAATTTGCAGGCTTGTTCTTTAGATCCGTATGCGCCGGTGTAGCAAGTGGCGGTAATGAGTTTTGGATCGAGTTCGTGCGGAAAAATCACTTCAGCTTTGATTTTATCAAACGGAACGGTCCAATTGGTGCCGTTTACGTTCCAAAAAAGCTCCTCGTGGGCAAAAGTTCCGAGATTTTTTGCTGCATCCTCGGTGAAAAAATTGATTATTCCTTTGGCTTTATATTTCAAATCGAAAACCGCGGGGCCCGTGAGGTAGCTTAAATCCGGGGTTCGCATTTCGATTATAAGATTTCCATACTGTTCGTATACCGTGTTGTCGTAGTCTTCGTTTTTTTCGTTTTTGGCTGTGAGAAAAGTGAAATATCTTTCGTTTGTGGGGATTTCTCTGGCTACTCCGCGGTGCATTTCGTTGGTGAAATCGGCATTAAAAAATTCGTTTACGTAGATCTCGCCATCTTTGTGAAGAGTAAGCGTAGATGTGAGGCTTGGGATTTCCCAGTTTTCCGCAAAAACGCTTAAAGAAAAAGCGCAAAATGTGCTTATGAAAAGTAACAGTTTTGCGCTTTTTGGAATGAGGGGTTTGTTCATTATTTTTGTGAGAAGTCCACTTTTACGTTTTGTCTCTCCGTTTCGTTTTCGAGTTCGAAGAATTCTCTTTTTTCAAATTTGAACATGTTTGCTACTATGTTTGATGGAAAACTTTCGATTTTTGTGTTTATATCGCGAACTGTTGCGTTGTAGTATCTTCTCGACATTTGAATGTTTTCCTCGATTTCTTTGAGAGTTTCTTGAAGTTGCATGAAGTTTTGATTCGCTTTGAGGTCGGGATAGGCTTCTGCAAGAGCGAAAATTGATTTCAATGCGCCCGTGAGCATGTTGTCGGCGGTTTCTTGATCTTTAACGCTTGTTGCGTTCATACCCATATTTCGAGCTTGGGTGATTTTTTCAAAAGTGTCTTTTTCGTGAGAGGCATAACCTTTAACGGTTTCGATAATGTTCGGGATAAGGTCGTATCTTCTTTTGAGTTGGGTATCGATATCGGACCAGGATTCATCGACTTTGTTTTTCATGGCGACAAGTGAGTTGTAGATGCCCATAACGTAGAGGGCGAGGCCTACAACACCCGCGAGCAGTATTGCTAAGATTTCCATTTTTTTGTGTTTAAATGATACGAAACGATTTTATATAATAATCTTTTTTATTGCAAATTTAGGACAATTTTTTTTCGATAAGGTCCCAATTTAAAAGTTCGAAGAAATTTTTTGTAAATTCCGCTCTTAAATTTTGATATTTCAAATAATATGCGTGTTCCCAAACATCGATTGTGATGAGCGGAATTTCGCCGTCCATAAGCGGTGTGTCGTGTCCCGGCATCGATTTGATTTTCAGTGTGCCGTCTTTGGATTTGTATAAAAAGGCCCAGCCGGATGCGAAGTGTTTGTTTGCTGTGTCCAGAAGCGTTTCTTTCATTTTTTCAAAAGATCCGAAATCTTTATTTATCATTTCGAGAAGTGAGGCTGAAGGCGTTTTTGAGCCTCCGGGAGTGACGATTTCAAAGAATAAATCGTGATTTAGTGTGCCTCCTCCGTTATTTCTTACGGCGGTTCTGATATCTTCGGGCACTTCGTTTAAGTTTTGAACGAGTTCGATAATCGTTTTTTCAAAAAGATTTGGGTGTTTTTCCAGTGCGGCGTTTAAATTGTTAATATATGCCTGGTGGTGTTTTGTGTGATGGAGTTCGACGGTTTTAGCATCCATAAGCGGTTCCAGAGCCGTGAATGCGTATCCGATGGGTTTTAAAGTGTATGCCATTTTTTCTTCGGTTAATTTTTTTTAATATGCACGGTATTTGAGCTTTTTGCAAATAGGCTTTTGAAATAAAATTTATTTGGATTTAAAGGGAAAAAGTGGTATAATTTCATGATAAAAATAAAAATGAAAATAAAAGCGAATTATATATACATCTCGATTTTCTCTTTGCTAATAGCTTTTTCTTTGTTTTCCGGCTCGAAAGTGGAAAGAGTGGTTTTTGCCGAAGGAGAGGAGGTGCTAAGCTTTGTGGCTTATGGAGGATTTCACTATGGAATAAATTTAACAAACGTGGCTTCTCCACAGAATTTTTCACAGACAGTTTACTGGGATTCTCTTTCCGGTAGAGATTATTTATATTTCAGAGATACCACGAGTACTCCAGGTTTTACGATTCAAGTTTACATGAGTTCAACTGCAAACGGCGATTTTGTGTATACCGGCCAATCCGGATCACAGGGGCCTATTGATAAAAGCAATCTTAAAGTTTATGGAAATTATTTCAGTGGTACGCCTCTTGCGCCCACGAAGGGTGTTGATAGCGACACAACCACCGTGAGTGTTAATTCCGCGAACAGTTGTGTTGAGGCTTCAAGTTTGATTTATTATCGCTTCCACGATGATCTTAAAGAATCGGGAAAAAACTATTCATTAGCGATGTCTTCCGTTGGCCAAGATTATTTTTCTTCGGGAATGTTTTGCGATGTGGAAGGACGACTTGATTTGCGAAGGCTTGAGCTGACATATCCGCCAAATACCGCCGATGGCGTTTATGAATCTCAGTTAATTATTTTGATAATTGATGGCGGAGAAGGTGAACCCGTATAAATTTATGAAAATAAAAACAATCAAAAATTTGTTTACTCGAAAAAAATCTTTTGTTTCAGAAAAGTTTTTGGTTCTAGCTGTGTTGTTTTTGGCTGCTTCAATAAGGCTTGTTTTTGAGGTTTTACCCGGAAGCGCTGATGTTTCCTGGTATGATACGGATTGGAAATATCGACAGAAACTTACTCTCAATAATACCTTGATTTTAAGCAACGAGGCTTCGTTTCCTCTTCTTGTGAAAACCACTCAGACGGCTTTAAAAAGCATTTGGTCCGGAGGAAGGGTGGGAAAGGTAAACGGGGGTGATATTCTTTTTACCGCTTCAAACGGGACAACTAAACTTGCACATGAAATTGAATCTTATTCTTTCAGTAGCGGTGAGCTAATTGCTTGGGTTTATTTGCCTACAATAAGTACTTCGGGTACGCAGGAAGTGTATATGTATTACGGAAACGAGAATGCAACAGATCAATGGGATACTACGGGTGCCGTTTGGCAGGATCGATATAATGCGGTTTATCATTTTGGAGAAAATTGTTCGACCGCCGGTTGTTATAAGGATTCTGTTACTCCCGCTTATACTAATCACGCTACACCTTACAGTGGAGACAGCATTGCAAATATCAGTGAGCCTCTCGGTAAAATCGGAAGGGGTGTTTCTTTGGATGGGGAAAGGGAATATTTGAAAATTGCGGATAGCGGGGCTTTTGATCTTACTGATGATTTTTCAATTGAATCCTTTGTTCAGGTAAACGAACTCAACAGATTTAACGGAATTTTGGATAAAGGCGCTTTCAGCCTTAAAACCAATCCGGATGGAAAATATGAATTTATCGGAATGCCAACTTATGGAACGAGTTCTTTTACCGAGGTGGAGAGCTTTGGGGCGAATTACAACGTAACCTCGCTGGCGGAGTACGGTGGGCTTTTGTTTGTGACTTTGGAGGGTGAAAATTCCACACAAAGCGCGACTTATAAATCCAATGATGGTGTTCAGTTTGAAAGCTTCGGTTCGTTTGGTATTGATGAAAAAATAGGTGGACTTACGGTCTTTAAAGGTGAGCTTTATATGTTTGCCGGAAATAAGATTTATGTGAGTGATTCCGGAATGTCTTGGAATACGGTTTATACGGGCTCGGAAGATTTCAGCTCGATGGTGGTTTTTGAAAATTATTTATATGCGGGAAGCTCGGAAACGGGTCTATTGTATCGATCCTTAACGGGATCAAGTTGGTCTTTGGCTGAAGATTTTTCGGATAGCGATGTGAAGGATCTTATGGTGATGAGCGTATATGATGGAAATCTTTTTGTGGGTGGTGATATAGGAAGGGTGATGATAAGTGGAAACGGTGTGGATTTTTCGCTTGATGAGGATTTTGGTTCTTTAGCAATGGTTACGGCAATGGGAGTGTATGACGGAAAATTTATAGTAGGACTTTCCGGTGTTTACGGGGAGGCTTATTACAGAAATTTTGCCGGTACGTATACTCAGGTTATGTTCCCGGAATTTTAATAAAATATGATAAACAACAAATTACAATCAGCTGTGAAAATATTAATAGGACTTTGTTTCGGGCTTACTTTGTTTGTTTTTTCAAATAATTCCGCCGATGCGGCGACGTATTCAAGGTATTGGATCGGTGCGGATGCAGGATGTACCTCGGATAGCTGGAATGATACGGCTTGTTGGTCGGCTACCGATGGAGGTACAGGAGGTGTGTCCGTTCCAAACAGCACAGTGGATATTTATAATGTGTATTTCACTTCGAATGCCAAGAGTTTGAGTAATTGTACAATCAATATGTCTCCAAACATAGCAACTCTTACGATGAATGCCGGTTATACTTATTATATAGGTTTCGGAGCAAGCGAATATAAGCTTACAACTACCGGTAATGTTACAATTAACGATGGACGGCTGACTTCCGGTTATCATACTTCAACCGGATTCGGGATTAGTATAGGTGGAAGTATGCTTCTTGGAGGAGGAGATTTTTATGGATCGGCGGCGGATATAAACGTTGTTTCGGCCGTGACTTTTTCAAATGCGAACAGTGAGATTATTCTTGCCACAAGTTCACCGGGCGATTTTGTTGTAGGTGGTGCCGTAACCGTTGCAACTGGTACTTTTTCCGGAGGATCCGCTTTGGTGGATTTGAATGGAGCTTTGTCCGTGACAACGGGTAGACTAACTTTGTCTTCTTATCAAACTTCTGTGGCGGGTAACTTAACAGTGGGTGCTTATACCGTGTTTAGTCATAATAACGGTTCTTTGATTTTTGATGCGAACGTGAATGCAACAATTACCATAACAGCAACCAGCAATACGATTGATTTGTATGATGTTACAATAAATAAATCCAGTGCGTCATATTATCTTTCTCTTGCTTCTGGGGATTTTGTAAATATAGAAGGCACTTTGTCTTTGACAAACGGTACGTTGGGTATCGCCAATTCCGCAAGAATATATTGTTGGCATGAAATAAATTGGGGGTCTGGATTTGATGGAGCAAGAATATCAACTTCACATTTAGGATACTTGGTTCTTTATAACTCACAAGTGATTCCGGCAGGGCAAACAAATATTCCAAGTTTGTTACTTGATAATATCGATTCTCCGACCATGACCGTGAGTACTTCCGCCAGTGCCACAACAATGAGTTTTTACGGTTATCTTGATATTGCAAATAATTCAAATACAGGTGGCACCTTTGATAATGCCGGAAATGTGAATATGACTTTTAATAGATCAGTTACTTTACATCATGGTACTTTTAATGCGGGTAGCGCAGCAACCGTGACTTTTGCAGGAACATCAACCGAGTATTTACTCATTAATAACGGCACCTTTAATACCGAGAATTCAACTTTCGTTTTTGAAACCGGATTTTCTTTGGATTTGAAGGGCGGTACGTTTAACGCCGCAGATGCAATAAGCGTGGATTTTAATAAAACTACGACCTGCATATCTCAATCGGGAGGTACACTTAACGCTCCAAGTACCACAATGTATGTTGCGGGTGATATCACCCAAACTACGGGTACGTTTAATCATAGTTTGGGTACGGTTGTTCTTGATGGAAGTGTTGTTTCCGATATTTCACTGTCTTCGACCCTGACTTTTTACGATCTGACCATTGAAAAAAGTTCAGATTCGGTCGGTCTTGGTATCGCTTTTGGCGATAATGTAAATGTGAACGGAGTTCTTTCTTTGATAAGAGGAAATTTGGGAGTTGGATCGGGTGGTTCTCTTGTCGCGAACGCTTCGATAGATTGGAGAAGCACTTTCAATGGTCATAACGGATCCGATTCGGGACCTTTGGTTTTAAAAACCACTTCAAATGTGACGATCCCGACTCCGGAGGTTGGCCTTACCGCGGTAGTGCCTCCTTTAACTTTGGATGCAACAAACAAGGTGGGGTTAACTTTGTATACGGGAACCAATACGGCGCTTACTTTCGGAGGGGATGTGACTTTGAATAATTCGGCAAATGGTGGTGCAACTTTTCGAAATTTGGAAGCTAATGCCGATTTAACCTTTAATTCTGCACTTACAATCAATGCAGGCGTGTTTTATTCGGGGGCAGGGGATCATGCTTTTGCGGGCAACTTGGTGCTTAATTCGGGTACTTTTTATGGCAACACATCGACTTTTTATTTTGGTGCGTCGTCTTATTTGGACATTAACGGTGGAAATTTCGATGCCGGATCCGGCACATATACCATTACTCGAACTTCGACCGGTTTTGATCAGTCCAACGGAACTTTTACCGCTTCAAGCGGTACTATGAATGTGTATGGCAGTATGACGCAAACTGGAGGTACTTTTAACCACAATAACGGTCTTTTGAATTTTTCAGGGTCTTCATCATCGTCTTTAACTTTCGTCACCGGACAAACTTTTTACGATATTACTTTGAATAAGTCCACGGACGCTTTGGCTTTGACGATTCCTTTATCCAGGACATATACGGTAAACGGCACACTCACTTTGACAAACGGTATTCTTTCGCTAGGTAGTAGCAGTGAGTTTATTGTTGCGAAGACTTTGGATTGGACTTCAACTTTTGACGGTGCCGATAATACAGGTGTGTTGACTATTAAGACCACCTCGGATGTGACTATTCCCTCCGGCCAAACAAACTGGCCTTCGATTAAAATAGATGCTACTAATAAAAACGACTTGGTAGTTTCGAAAACAGGTGATTCAACCGTTTCCGCAAGGGCTCTTACTCTAACTTCGGGAAGCTTTGATATTACGGGAACGGGAGCTTTAACTTTTGCAAATCCCGTTACACTTAATGGAGGAACTTTTTATACCAACGGTGTTGATATTACTGTGAATGCGAATTTCGTGGTGAGCGGTGGTACTTTTTTGGCCGAAACCACAACAACTTCGAGTACGGTTACGGTCGGAGGTTCGGGTTTTGTTCAAGTAAACAGCGGTACTTTGAATTTGCAAAACGCTGTGTCGTTGATCGTAAATTCTTCCGCAGGAATGAGTGTGGATTTAAACGGTGGTACTTTTTCGGCTCCTCCGATAATATATGCGGTTGATTC
>CAYODN010000016.1:0-15491 GCA_964402735.1 uncultured Candidatus Peribacteria bacterium
AGGATTTAAATAAAAATAAAAACAAAAATATGGCAAAACTACTACTTTCATTCTTCAAAGAAAATAGACTTGTGAAATTCTCGACTGGTCCGGAAAAAAGCCCAGAATCAACTTCTCAGGACATAGAAACAAATGAAGAAATACTCGCCCTCACAGATCTTTCAAAAGAATCCGGCGAAAGAATCAAAGCAGCTGACTTAAGCTTAAAATTAAGCGAATTAACAGACGAATTTACACTGTCCGGCAACGAAATAATTTTTAAAATTTTAGACCCAAATAACCAGGAAGACAAAGGACAAATAAGATCATTTATATTTAAAGAAAAAAGTATATTCGCAAAAGAATTAAAAACAGCAATAGAGGAAGCAAATATCGAAAAAATCAGATATTTATGCTACAAATATTTAAGAGATCTCTATTTAAACACACCAAAAAACGCCAAAAACTTAAACAAGAAGAAATACGGAAAATCAAACATTATTTTACAAAAACACATTACAGAATATGAAGCGAAAGCAAACGAATTAATAAAAGCAAAAAAAACCGATTCTTCGAAGAAAATAGACATCACACCACAATATGTTTCGAAACAAAAACAAGAAACAAAATCCCAAAAAGAACAATACGATACATCATCCCTGACTCCGGAACAAATTTCACAGATTGAAGCCGAAGACCTTGAAGCGCTCAAAAAAGCGAAATCCGGTGATTTTGACGAACACACTTATTACGAAGACGAACCACTTAGAAGATTCGACAAAGAAGAAATCATTCAAAATTACGACAATCTGAAGGGATCTATGGGAGTTACAAATACATTAAAAAACCGATTTCCGGAAATAAATAAAAATAAAGCGGCTGAAATAGTTGCTGAAATTATTTATGCCAGAGCGGCAGACAATTTCTTCACAGACGAACACATTTACGACACTCTAAAAGAATCGAAACTTCTTAATTATAAAGAAGATTTCGAAGAATTTGCAAATAAAATTCAATCACTTGAGGTAAATTCGGGAGATCCAAAAGTTCAAGATTTTCTTTTTATCAGAGAATTAAGTGAAAAACTCAAAGTGCTTGTTTATGATAAAAAGGCCGTAGAATCAAGCGAAAATCTAGATGGACTAAAAGAAGAATACTCTGAAGCGGACAAAAAAATAATCCAAAACCTACACACACTATTTAACTTCAGCGAAACGGAAAACGGCGAGTGGGAAAAATTTATAGCAATAATAGGCGGTGTAAAAAAAGGTGACAATATTACGATGAGAGACATGAACGGAAAAGATTGTTTTCTAAGTGAGGGCATGTTTAAAAGTCACACTAACACCGAAGCTGCAATCAAAATTTTATTGAATGACAAAAACCTGTACGAACTCGATAGCAACAATAACAAAAGAATTGTTTGGTACAAACTGGAAGACAAAATAAACGATCTAATTAAAAAGGGCTATGCACAATCACTAATGCCAAAATATTCAACAGAAGAAGAATTTAATAAATTCATTGCAAGCACTGAATTCAAAAATAAAATGGCCGCAAACAGAATCTTCGGACTTGCAAATTTGAAAGAATTCACCGACGATCAAAAAAAATATCTGCAAATCGGTTATTTGGTAGACCAATCTTCAATGGCGTCACGAGAAGAAAACGAAGCAACCGAGGTTATCAAAGAATATGTTCCAAAATATCTCGAAGAATTTGAAACAAAATTAAAAGCTCAAAATGTTCCTCCACAAATAATCGAAGAAGTAAAAAACAAACTTCTTCTTCAAATGGGAACAACGGCAAAATTCGTTAACGGAAAATTTGAAGAACTCAAAGGCTTTGGAATAGGCACTTCAATTGAACTTGCAGATGGATTTAGCTTGGGACTAGGCCTTGGAGGAGAAGACAGAAGGTCTATCGAAGCGGGAGCAGGTATAAACATCACATTATACAAAGACAAAAACACAGTTGTTTCCTACGGATTAGGACTTACAAGCGGACAAAGTTTGGGAGAAGCATTACAGTTTGAAACCGGTGGAAAAGATGCATCTGTTGGAGCTGGAATCGGAATCGGCTTTAATTTTAAAACAGGAACACTGATGGTCGGCGGAAACTTAGAGTTTACGTTTAAAATTGGGGGCAATTTAGGAAAAAACGTTGAAAAAGCAAAAGAAGAAAGCCCATATTTTGAGGCTTTTGAAAAATTCAAACAAACCGGAAATATCGAAGAAAAATACTTATTACTACAACAAATACCCGGAATTCGTAAAACCATGGAGGCCTATCAAAGCACTTTCGGATTAACTAATGCGGATGTTGTACTAATGATAGAAGCTATGGAAGAACAAATAATCACAGATGCTATCGAAGACACGAGTATTTTAGACTCATATCTTCCACTTGTTCACAAAATCGGAGTCGCCTATGTAGCAGGAATGCTTCCAATTCCATATATCAGTTTTTATATCGGAACAGCAGAAGTATTCGTTCCAAACAGGAAATCAATAGCTCATCTTGATGAAATACGAAGAGTAAGACAATTCGGACAAGATCTTGAGATGGAAAATGCTATAAAAGAAGCCCAAATAATTGACAAAAACTCACCCCAAAAACCGGTTTTCAGTGAAAGTGTTAAAGAACTTACTTATACCGTAGATGGAAAACTGGCAGTGATAAAAGAACAAAAAGAAGTAAACTTCAAAACGATAAGCAACAGAATCGATAGTTTCAATAATGAACTCAAAGCTGTCGAAATGTCGATGCAAAGTAAAAACGGAAAAATCGAATTACAAATCCACAACACAAGCGACAAAGATGTTGATATGTTTATCGATCCAACACTTACAAACCTTGCAATCATAAAAGACGGCAACAAATTCTGTCTTGAAGGAAATATTGAAGACTTAGTAATTACCAGAGATAGATTAAACCTTCCGTTTAAAGAAAATGAAAATTCTTCAAATGTAAGAGATGTAATTACAATTCGAAAAAGTGGTTCGTTAAAAGAAGATCGCTCTAGAGACTGGATAGCAATGCAAGATAAAGGACAATATATCTCTAAGAAAGAAGGCCAAGGATATGCTTTACGTGAAATAGGGACTGAAAGAGGAGGAGCATGGAGACAAAAAAACATTCTCGAAATAAAAGGATACTTAGACCAACCAACATATAATGAAGAAGTAGATGCCAACGGAATGTCCGGACTTACCGCCTCAGAAGCCAACGCATACGAATTTGCAAAAGAAAGAAGCGCAAAATTCAAAGAAAAAACTCCGGAGGAACTTCAAGAAAACCAAGAATTGGAAGCATTAAGGGATAGAGCGATTTCCAGTGTAGAAAGAACTGATTATGAACAAAAATTTTCAATCAGAGATGGCCTTTACAAAACCATTCAAAACAAAATGGATATTAAAACCAAAGAAGGAAAGGATTTTTATGACAAAATAGGATTAAATATTGATAATACTGATGCCCTAATAGAAATAATCACTAAAGAAGGCTTTTTAACCCCTCCCTTAACTAAAAATGAAATTACGGAAGTAATCAGTATCATGCAAGATGAATATTTTTCACAGATTTTCGAATCAAAATATGACACGATGGAAAGAGCAACAGTAAATAAAGATCTTGCAAAAAGACTAAGGATCAGAGTAAAAGATACATTCCTGCCCGTATTGGAAAAAGACTTCGAAGATACATTGTTAAACATGGGGAAAAACGATGCTGAAGCGGAAAGGTTAAGCAAACAATTTGCCGCTCAAGTAATAAAAGATACTGTAGAAAATTTAATTTTCCAACTCGAAAACGATGAAGACTTCGATTTTAGAAAATCATCTGTTGATAAAATAGTCGCAGGCAGTGTGTTTTATTCGGTTACAAGAAGACGAAAAGGAGAATACGTTTCAACAACTACTCAAAACAAAAGAACTCCCGACAACACAATTTATATAATTGAAACGGGAATTTTAAAAACTGCACAAAAGAAATATGATACATCCAGTGAAATAGGTAGAGTACTTCTGGAAATGTTAAGCCCCACGGAAAACTTAACAGACAAAGATTATTTACAATCACCATTAGTCTTAAAATTAATGTCTTTAGATTCAAGTAAAGAATTACTCGGAACCGAAAATTATCGCATAATTTTGGAATTAATGGAATCTCCGGAATTTTTAGACAATGCAAAACCAGATGCAAAAATTTCAGAAGCACTTACATTTTTAAAAAATTTAATCGAAAGACTTCGAAAAGCAGAAATTTCCGGCCAAACTGTCAAAAAAAGAGGACCAAATGGTACAATAATTGAAGCTGATTTAACCGGGCAAATTACAGCGGGCGCCTTTTCAAAATGCGTAAACTCTTCATTCCTGTTAATGGAAAATTTAGAAATTAGGATTTACGACTCCGAAGACAAAATAATTGCAAGAGATTCAACCACACACGAAACCACATCAGCGGATCAAGGACTTGTAGCTGCAAGCATTGCAGGTGGTGTGGCATTTGAAAGCGTTGAACAAAGGGAAGAAGAAAGAAGAACACCGAAACAAGAGGAAAAATCTTATGACCATCCCGATACTGAAACCACAAAAACCGGAGAACAAAAACAAGAGGCGGGAGCAAATGCCAACAACACAAATCCAACAGTAGGAATAAAAAAATAATCAATAAACAACAAAAAATATGAAAAAAACAAAAATTCTCAAGCTACTGACTCTCTCTTTGATCTTAATGGGACTGGTAAACAATAATGTATTCGCTGAAACGTTTACCCCAAACCGACCGGGTGTGGAATATACGGACGAAACCTTCGGTTTTCCATATCCATCTTTCAACAACTTTGTATATGATGGACCATCTTCAATACCGGGGGCTTTAAGAGATCATGACGAACGAAAATTCATGCTCATTAGAAATTGTGGAAAAAATATAGATAATTGCGCCACAGGAATCGGGCTTTCCGATTCGGAAAATGAAGTTGAAGAAGGCGACATACTACAATTTGAAATCTATTTTCACAACAACGGTGAAGATAGTTACGATACGGACACAACCGGAGGAAGTCCGGATGCACGGAATGTTCGAATAGGTATAGATATCGGAGACAATGAAAAACCAACAGGATTCATTTACGCCGACAACAATGAATACAGAGACACGAACGGAAATATTATTAATTATTCGACCGGCGATTACAGAATACCTAAATTGGCAAGCAACGGAAGCCCGGCAAAAACAGCTTCAGATGACACATTGGTTTCCTTCAAAGAAGATGGACTCAAATTAAACCTATACCGATCTGCCTTTTTATATATCGCTTACGGTACAAGAAACCCGGATACGGGAGATGTTAATCCGGACGATGGCAAACACACATATTTTTCGGGAGCTTTAGCCTACGATGACAACCCATATTACCATGCTCTGAAATTTTTCGCACACGACAACTCTACTGAAATGAATTCGACAGTAAATTTCGTTAACAATTCGGACTCATTAAAATGGATAGCTTTCAACAAACTTCCGGGATGCTACAGATATAGCGGATATGCTTATTTTTATGCAGTTGTTGAAAAACGCCCAGAAGTCCCAGTCTGTAGAGAAATGAATCTTAAAACCCCTGTTCCGACTGTTCAAATAAACGGCAAAACAGCCTACAAACTTGAAACCGACCTGGTTTTCAGCGATGGAAATATTCCAAGCGGTACATACCTAAACATTCTTTCCGACGACACCTCAGCCGAATTATACGGCCGAGCCCCAAACGGTACTTATATTAAATATTCTGAAAAATCCACATCCGCAACAGGAAGGCTCTTCGAATACACTACAAACAACTCAACGAACACTCTATATTATGTTGGTACAAAAGAAGTAACAATAACACCAAAAAACCCAAATCAAGTTTACGCACAAATTTGTTTCGTCACATTTACCCCACCGGCCACTCCGGACGAGCCGATTTGTAAAGAGTTACTAGTAAACCACAATTACCCGATCGAAGCGGGAACGGTTTCAACACTGAACTCAAAAGCGCTAAATACATTAAACGCACCATTTGGGGAGAAAATCACTTACAAAGTGGACGAAGGCTACGGATTTTTCATGCTAAACGAATGTGAAGGACTAAAAATAAATCCCAATGACATTGATCCGGAATTTATCGAAAATAATTCTTCCGCCACAAATCCGAAAATTTTCAACACGAAAAAACTTCAAGCCAACTCATTCCTTGCGCTTAGCACAGACCTAAAAACGGAAATTTTAAATTCAAAAAAATTATCGCTTCCGGCACCCCTAAAATCAAAACTGCTTCTTGAAGGCGATTTGAAAGTTCAAACAAAACAAAGCTTTGTAATCGACAAACTCAAAGAAACAACCGTAAAGGATAAACTGGAAAACTTCAGTTTGATTGAGAAAAGATGCGAAGGAGTAACGGAAATTACGGTAGATGCCGAGACTCCGGTTTACTTTTACGCTACAAAAGATTCAGAGAACAAAAATGTTGTTCACATAACAACAAACAATACAACTGTGGACGATTGTGAAAGACACTTCCCCATCGGACCCGCTCCCGTTATTCCGGATATGCCGGTATGTACGGATCTTTCTCTTGCAAACACAGCTGCAGTGATAAACGGCCAACCGGGGCTAAAACTCACGCCGACTCACACATTTACTCCAAGATTCGCGAGAGGAACCGAAACCCTTCCCGAAGTTTACACAATGTGGACTACAACGGACGGCCTTGGAAAGTTTTACACGAAAACCGGAAACACTTTCACGGAACAAGGAAATTCATACAAACAAATTGCCGATATAATCACTATTACAAGCCAAGGCAAAGCCTATATTTTCCCGGAAGTATATTATGTTGGAGAAAATCCGCTTACAAAAACCGTTACAATTGAGGCAAAAACCTACGATTCAAAAAACGCCCTTTTTGTACCTTGCGTTCAAAGACTTACACTAAATCCTTCTCCGGAAATTCCGGTATGTTTGGATCTTGAAACATACGATTATTTCGATACTGAAAACCCAAGCGTGCTTCGTTCTCTTGAAGCCGGAAAAGTATATATTCTCACGGACGACACAAGATATTCGAGTGCAATCGAAAATGCGAGAACCACTTATTCATCTTCGGAGGGCGCTTTCTTGGCGATTCCGAAAGTGGCTAAAAACCCGAATTTACCGCCAAACATTCTCACAAATACTCTACTTATAAACACATATAAACAAATCGGACAGGATCTTATCGAAAGCGGATTTACGGAACAGGTTGCCGCTTCCGCGAATATGAGAGAAAGCATTACCGTTTCATCCGGCCAATATGTTCTCTTTATCACTTACGAAGACGCAGCGGAAACCACAAATGCGCTTACTGTAAGGGCAACGGATAGAAACGAAACCGAATGTATCAAATCATATCCGCTTACAAAAGATCTCGTATGTATCGAACTTGAAGTGATTGATTGGAACATTCCGACTTATCCGGTTGATTTAAGATCTCCGCTAAAAGAAAACTCACTTTACGAATTAAGCTCGATAATTACGATGTCGAAACCAGCAGTAAATACTCAAACAACTTACTCTTCAACACAAGGTGTCTTCCTTGTTGTACCGCTTTCAAACCCACTTTATCCATCAATAGCCAGGGATACCGTAATGGCGAATACCTATAGACAAATCGCTTCCGATTTGATGGAAAGCGGAATTTCAAGAAACGAAACTGGCAATTTGCCGAGAACGGTTACGGTTAATTCTTATCAAACCGTATTTTTCATTACATTTGTTGACGCGACGACAACACAAAATGCACTCACGGTATCTTATGCACCGGGAGGATTTGAAGCTTGTGAAAACGTTTACTCACTTGAAGCCACACCTGAAATCAAAGAATGTATCGAGCTTGAAATCGTTCGCCCGCAAGGAGAATGGGAATACGACGACTTCACGGACGACATGGAACAAGAATTCAAAGTGAGAGTAACAACAAATCCCGAGGATTATAAAGACGAAATCGAGTACCGATGGACCGTTCGCCCAAGCGATGCGGGATCTTGGTCTCGAGGTGAAACAACCGAGGAATTGGAAAACATCCTCCGAGATATCGAGGAGGAAGAAGAACCTCGAGTGACAGTTCAAGCCTACGATAAAAACACAAACGAAGACTTGCCTTACTGTAGAGCAACTCTCACATACGACTACGAAGAAGTTCCACCCGAAATTGAAAAATTCGTTTACGATGTAAAAGGTGAAGATTTCAAAAATCTTATAAACATCGGTGGAAAAGCCACGGATGAACAAGCCTCATGGCTTTCAAGATGGCTTGACGAAGACTTCCAATATGTAAATTACTTGATAGAATTCACACCGGGCTCAGCAAAAAGCGCTGAAATATATGAAGAATATATGGACGATGGCGCAATCGAAGGAAGCCTAAACGGCGAACTCGATTACCTTGAAATGGCGATTTTGGTGGAACCGAAAGGATCCGCTGATCCTTATGTGATTTATGTTTCCGAAGGATTCGATGAAGATAGATACCTAAACGAAAGAATCGGTGAAGAGAAAATCGACGACTACGAAAACTACGGTGACGACCCGCAGGATTTCGAAGACGAATATTTCTGCGAAGATGCTTCGGATAATGTAGTTTGTATCGCGAACGATTTTGACGATATTGAAGAAGACTTCAAAAACGGAGAAAAAATCACACTCGGAAATCTACACAAAGCCGAAAAAATATATATCATCGTTCAAACCGAAAACAACACGGTGATTGATGACGATAGATGTAAAGAACTCACAACCACGGAAGGATGTGGTGAAGAATTCGACAACACAATTCACTTCAACGGTTCAAGAAGACCGCTGGATGAGGATTTTAACCTCGACGATGAAGAATATGACGGAGAAGATAGCGCAAAAGTTATCGTTCTTTGCCCATATATCATCACAAGACAAGGTGGCGATGTATTCTTCAGAGATGTGATTGATACCGGAGTAGACGTAAACTATTGCAGTGAGGTTAAGGGCGGGGATGTGATCGTTGTTGAAAAACCGGACAGACCAACAACTCCTTCAACAGGTGCCGGCGACGAAGAAACAATTATCTACAAACTCCCGACTCACGATGTTTGTAAGCTTTCAAATACCGAAGAGGCCGAGCTTGAAGAATACAGAAACGTTCTTAAAAACTTCTCGTCTTCAGTTTGTGAAATGCAGGCTGAGGTATCGGAACTTTGGAAAGAAGAAAATGTAAACAAAGCCATAAAAGCCAATATCGATAAAATTTCCAGATTCGGAAAAATCAGCGGAAATATCACTTTGAATTCTCAAAACGATATCGCACTAAAAGGCTTTGGAAACACATCAAGCGGAGTATTCGTTATTGAAAACGGCTCACTTACAATCGGCGATTCCGTAAATCCATACAACATCAGTAGAACAAATTCTCTACCAGCCTACCAAACATATATCGTTATAAACGGTGATATAAACATTAAAAGCAATGTTCTTTATGACGACTCGGGCGTAAATCCAGCCGAACCGAAAAGCTTCCCGTCAGCAGCATTCATTGCGATAAACGGAAACATCAACATTGCAAACAATGTAAGCCAAGTAAACGGTATCCTTATGGCAAGCTCGCAGGAAGAAGGAAAAGGCCAAATCAAATCGCTTGAAGGCAGACCTACATTCGATACTCTTCTTACGGTAAACGGTTCACTAATCGGTGACGTTTACGACATATTCTTAAACAGAAGAGCTATCGGAGATCCTTTAAAAGACCAGGGTTCAATCACGGTGAGATACGACCAAAGAGTGCTCCTAAACACTCCGGAGGGCTTAAATCAACTTATTGATGTTACACAACTTAAAACTGCGGATTAAAAAAATTGCGTAATTTAGGGGGGGCCGGTAGCCAAAGGCTACCGGCCCCTGTTTTTTAAGACACCAACTTCGACAATCAAAAATTGACTTGACAATTTTTAAATAATCATTATTATACACATCTATAATTAATTTTTTCACTATGAGAAACACAATCGAAAGGTTTGACCCCACACCAGAGTTTATAAAAATCAATGGAATTGACCAACAAAAAGCCGAAGGCTGTTGGAGAAAATTGGAAGGAAAGGCAGATGAGATAATAAGACACCCAAAACACGTTTTTTTTGCGATCATGGGTGATGAACCAGAACTAATAAATCGAGATTTTTTCGAAATAGGAATATATCCTCCAAATACATCAATTGAAACCGATTATGAAAAAGAGCTTTTTAGAATATTTTTCGTAAAAGAAAGCAATAAAAAATTTATAACAATGCAAAGTTCGATTGATCTTGGTGAAAAAACGCCACTAACAGCAGCTGATATTAACACTCTCTTTGAACAAATTATAAATGGCACTCTGGAAAACGAAAAAACACCTAATGAAACAGAAAAAATTATTCGAGAAACTCGAAAATTGATAAAATAACATAGCAAAAGAATTTCATTATCAAAATTATCAAAAGGGGCAATCGCTAAAAAGCAACAGCCCCTTTTTCAGTTCTTCACCTTGCCTCCTTCCCCCTTATTACAATATATTTCAGCTATGAAAAACATATTTCTGATTTCCGGCACAAACAGTCATAAAAGAAAAATCGCGCTAAACAAAATCATTTCGGATTTTCCGGAGGCGGATTTCGAAAAAGTGGAAAGCAAAAATTTAAACATTCAAAATTTCATCACCGACCTCCGCACAATCCCCTTTCTCTCGGAAAAGCGCCTTATCGTTCTTGAAAATTTTTTCGCGTCAAACGAAGAAGATGAAGAAGATCTGGAGTCCGAAAATCCTTATGCGGAAAAAGAAATCAACGCCGTGGACATTCTATTGCCGGTTATTGAAAACCTTCCCGATTTCGTTATTCTTGTTTTTATAGAGGAAAAACCTCTCGACAAAAGGCGCAAACAAACAAAAAAAGTTCTCAAAATAATGGAGGCTATCGATTGCAATTCACTTGATGAAAAAACGGCTCCCCTCTGGCTTAAAAACTACTTGGAAGAAAAAAACATAAAACCCGCCCCCGGCTTTGAACGAGAATTTATGGCCTACATAAATAGTTTCGATGAATTTAAAATGAAAAACGAACTCAATAAACTACTCACCTACGCAAACAAAAAACCGCTAACAAAAGAGATGGTACAGACACTTATCCCAAAACCACTCTCAATCACAATTTTCAATTTCACCGATGCGGTATCAAAAAAAGATTCAAAGAGCGCAATAAAATTCATAAACGACCTAATCGATAACGGCACGGAAATATTTTACGTTTTCAGTATGATAGTGCGCCAATTTCGAATTTTGATTCAAGTAAAAGAACTAAGTGCAAAGGGGAAAAACGAATTTGAAATCGGCAAAAAAATCGGAATGCACCACTACCCTGTAAAGCTCGCCATCCCGCAAACAAAAAATTTCACTTTCGAAGACCTGAAAGATATTTACAAAGCGCTTTTGGATATCGAAATCGCCACAAAATCCGGCGACCTGAAAACATCTGCAACAGATTCCTCGGAGCTTACACTTGCGATAGAAAAACTGATCCTCGATTTTTGTTCAAAAAATTAAAAAAGCCTCAAATTATCATCCTTCTCATCCTTTTTTTCATGACTTAAAGGTTTGGACATTTCAGAAATAGACCTTGCAAGTTCATCACCCGAAAGTGGCTCAAACATCTTGTTTTTAATCTCGGCCGGATCAATCGAAATCGGCCCTTTTCCGCAAAATTGCCACATCATTTCAAACATCGAAAGAAAACTCTGCACGATAAGCCCCGATTCAAAAACAACTCCCGTAATTTCATCCCCCAAAGACACAATACAAGCTTTTCCCTTGTACAAAAGGATATTGCACCCCGAAAAGCGAAAGCCCTTTGGAATAAGCCTCGTTTCCTGATAAAACTTTGAGTCCTCCGCCTTAATCTCGGAAATATCCCTTGTATCCACACTTACAATTCTCGAAAAGATTTGTTTTTTCGCCTTTTTCTTGAGGTAATCTCGCTCAAATTCCGGCCAAAGTTCGTAAATTTTATCATTGTTCAAAATCGCAAGAATCTCGCTTCCAGTATCACCGGACACAGTAAGGCTCTCAAGATAAATGGACTTAACCCCCTCAATTCCCTCAAGATGACGAATTTTCGCGCCGGTTTCCTCCCCCATTATCTCACGAAATTTCGGAAGCGCATTTTTCAGATCTTGCGCGCGTTTCTCAAATTCGTTTACCACGATATCGGGCTTCGTAGCATTAAAATATCGCACTTTATTTTTCACAAACGAAGACGAAAGCCCCTTCTTTTTGAGCTTATCGAGAATATCATAAGTGGTGATTCTATTGATTTTTGCAAGTGTGGCGATTTTCGAAACCTGCGCCTGCCCCGCTTGCACAAGCGACAAATACACCTTCGCCTCCTTAGAATTAAGCCCCGCCCTTTCCAGAATTTCCACAAGTTGAGTGTTCATATTTTTGTTGTAATTATTTTCGACAAAAATATATCAAAAAATCACAAAGAGGAAAAATAAAAAATCAATTTAGAAATATTTAAGAATTATTTAACAATTTTTTAATAAAGTTTTGATAAAAATATCATAAAACGGAAATCAAGATTGCAGAAAGATACACAAAAGTGTACACTATAATCACACTTTAATCGTCAAAATGACTACAAAATTAATAGGAATCAAAGATTTTAGAAACAACATAACAAGCCTTTGGAAGGAATCAAAAAAGAAAAACATCCGATATATCGTTATGAATCACTCCACCCCGGTTTTTGAAGTAAAACCTGTAAATGAAAACGATATTTTAACGGAAAAAACAATTGCAGATATTAACGAAGCGAGAAAACAAATTAAAAAAGGCGAAGTTTACACCCAAGAAGAAGTATTTAAAATATTCGGAATAGAAAAATGACAACCAAAGTAATATACACACAAAAAGCAATTTCTAATTTAAAACAACTTGATAGTAATTTAGCAAAAACAATAATCAACAAAATCGCATACTACTGCTCTCAAGAAAACTTCATTAAACACACAAAAAAACTAAGCAACTTTTCCACACCAACTTACAGATTCCGCATCGGAAATTACCGTGCAATATTTGAAATTGGGCAAAGACATGAAATTCAAATACTTTACATTTTATCAATAGGACAATCATCGGATATGTGATGCAGCAGATAAAAAAATATTTTAATTTGGGAAAATACATCAAATACAAATAATTTAAATTTTATCAATAGCACACATAACGTATGTATACAAGCGACTCTAAAGCAATCATATTAATAAATAGTTTTATAAGAATTATTTAATAATTTTTTAATGAAGTTTTGATATAAAATAAATAAATAAAAATTTAATAGACCAAAGTTAAATTCTACGATATACTTATAGTATAATTTAACTTTAAATATTATGAACATGGCAAAACTTCTATCAGAGGAAAAAATAATATCACTATCCGAACTTCAAAAAAACCCATCAAAAGCATTATCCGGTAAAATTGTCCGAATCGTAAAAAACGGCAAAGAAATGGGAATTTTTATGAGTAAAGAACAATTCGAAGAATTTCTTGAAGATTTTCTACCTTTCACGGATGAATTCGAAAAAGAATTAAAAGAAAGCGAAGAAGAAACCAAAAGTGGAAACTATACTCCCTTAAAACTCGATTAAAATGTTTGAATTCTATGAAACCCCAAAATTCAAAAAAGATATGGAAAAGCTGGACTCTCAGTACAAACAATTTGCAATACACAAACTGAAACAAATAAAAATAACCGAAAACCCTTTATTCTTAGCAAGAAAAATTCATGGTAAGAAAAACAAATTTCGCTTCAGAATTGGAAATCTCAGAATAATATTTGAAACAATCGAAAACAAAATAATTCTCCAAGCAATTAAGCACAGAAAAGAAATTTACAAACACTTAGAAAACCTATAACCCCCTCAGCGCCTCCGCCACAGAAAAAAGCCTTCCTTCACCCAAAAACGGCGCAATCACCTGGAGGCCAACGGAAAGTCCTGCCTTCGTAAAGCCCGAAGGACAAGCCATCGAAGGAATACCCGCGGCATTCACGGGAATAGTAAGCGCATCAGCCGTATACATTTTCAAAGGATCATCGATAAATTCACCAATTTTAAAAGCGGGATAAGGCGAAACAGGCCCGATAATCACATCACACTCGCAGAAGGCCTTCTTAAAATCCTCAATAATCACACCACGAACCTTCTGTGCCTTTTTGTAATAAGCATCCATATATCCAGCGGAAAGCACATATGTTCCGATAATAATCCTCCTTTTTATCTCCGTTCCAAAGCCCTCTCCGCGAGACTTAAAATAATAGTCCACAATATTTTCCACATCTCCCTCAGGCGTATGCCCGAAACGAATTCCATCAAACCTTTCAAGATTTGCGCTAAGCTCCGCCGGCATCGAAATATAATACACACTCACAGCAAACTTTGTCGAAGGAAGCGACAACTGCACCACCTCCGCACCCGCCTTTTCGAGTTTCTCTACACTTTTAAGAACCGAGTCTTTTGTTTCTTGCTCTATCCCCTCTGAGAAATATTCTTTCGGAAGCCCTATTTTAAGCCCCTTCACGCCTTTGTTCAAAAACGAAGTATAGTCTTTTTCCGGATTCTCAAGCGTTGTAGAGTCCTTTCTATCCTTACCGGCAATTTTATTTAAAATCATCGCCATATCCTCGGGAGTTTTCGAAAACGCACCAACGGTATCCCAAGAAGAAGCCAAGGACACAACCCCACTCCTGGAAACAAGCCCATAAGTTGGCTTTAGTCCATACACATTGCAAAACGAAGCGGGCTGACGAATCGATCCGCCGGTATCCGTTCCAAGTGCGAACGTACAAAGATTTTTGGCTACCGCAAGAGCCGATCCACCGGACGAACCTCCCGCCACACGCTCTACATCAAAAGGATTTTTACTTACACCGAAAAAAGATGTTTCAGTGGAAGCACCACAAGCGAATTCATCGGTATTGGTTTTGCCCATCACCGACATATCCTCTTTCTTAAGCCTGGAAACAACACTCGCATCGTAAGGAGGAACAAAATTTTCAAGCATTTTGGAAGCACAGGTATTTCGAAGTCCCTTCACGCAAATAATATCTTTCACCGCACAAACCGCACCTGCAAAATCCCCCACCTCTTCGTTTTGAACAATTTTTTTATCCAACTCCTCCGCCTTTTTTAAAGCCCCTTCCTCGTCCAAAGTGATATATGCGAATAAATCTTTTTCCTCTTTGCAAGCCTTTGCGGTATCTTTCACGATTTCAGCGCAGGAAAACTTTTTTTCAGCAACGCCACTAATAATCTCTTTTAGGCTTAATGTATTTAAATTAGTCATTAAATTACTTTTTTTACTTTAATTTGATTCATGTATTTTTCGTTATCACTTGCCGAAAGAAGCTCTGAAGGCTCACATTCGCCGGGCAAAA
>CAYODN010000017.1:0-14627 GCA_964402735.1 uncultured Candidatus Peribacteria bacterium
GAGAAAAATCCGTGATATGATTTTTGCAAATAAAAAAATATTATGTTTAAAAGGATTTTCTTCGGTGTTTTGTTCAATTCTCTTTGTCTTTATGCCGTTGTTACAATCATTGACGGTGTTTCTTATACAGGTGGAATCAAATTTTTTATACTTGCAGGTTTTTTGATAGGTCTTTTGAACGCTTTTGTGAAACCCATTTTGAAAATTTTGGCTTTCCCGGCAGTTTTTCTTACCGGTGGTTTATTTATCATTGTGATAAACGCTGTGATGCTTCGAATTCTTGTTTATTTACTTGATGTTATTAAATTTTCCGATCTTTCGCTCAAATTTGATGGTCTCTTTGTTTATTTGCTTTCCGCTTTGGTTTTTGGCATAATCAACTGGCTTATACATTTAATCGTTAAAAAATAATTTTATGAAAACCGCTTTGTCTATCATTCAGATTCTGCTTTCCATGTCGCTTATCGCTGTAATACTTTTACAACAACGCTCCGAGGGGCTTTCCGCTACTTTCGGAGGCGGTGGTGGCTTTCATGTTGCAAAAAGGGGAGCTGAAAAAGTGCTTTTTAATATCACTTTAGCCATTTCAGTATTGTTTATCGTTAATTCTTTGGCTTTCTTGTTTATTTAATAAAACAAAATGTTTCGCTTTATTAAGCGTGTTTTTAAGTCTTATGACCAAAAGGACATTGTTTTGTCCGGTTTTTGCGTAATTGTTTTTTTGTTGATGATTCTCAAAATGATTATTTTTCCTTATGGAATGTTTGGCTTTGGAGAATCCAATATTTATACAGAGGCGATGATTTCTAAAAATGGATTTCAGGCTTTAAATCCGCTTTTTGTCGATTATAACGAATCGGATAGGGAAGCGTGTCGTCTAATTTTTTCAGGTCTTATGAAATATGATCCGGAAAAAAGAGCTATTGTTGATGATATGGCTTCGCTTGTGATTTCCGCCGATAAACTCGAATACATACTGACTTTAAAAGAGAATATAAAATGGCACGATGGTAAGCCACTTACTTCTGAAGATGTATATTTTACTTATCACGATTTAATAATGAGTCCGTCTTTTACAAATCAAATTCTTAAGGCTAATTTTAATGGGGTTAAAATAGAGGTTTTAGACCAGAAAACTGTGAAATTTGTTTTGGAAAAGCCGAATTCTTTTTTCATAAGTAATTTGATCATAGGGATTTTGCCTAAGCACAAACTTCTTAGCGTAGATCCTTATAATTTGCTCATTGATGATTTCAATAAAAAACCGATCGGTTCAGGCCCTTTTATGGTGAGCGAACCGATTGAAATGTTTAATGATGGACATATGCAGGTTACTTTGTATAAAAACCCCAATTATTTTGCCGAGCAATCCGAGGTGGAAGTGATTCGGTTGATTTCTTATTTATCCATGGAGGATTTGCTTAAAAATATCAATTCCATCAACTCTGTGGTGAAAATTTCAGGTGTTTTTGTTGATGAGTTTAAAAATAATTCCAGATTTGAAGTAATTGATTTCGAACTTCCGCAATATACTGCGGTTTTTATGAATATGGAAAGTGAGTTTTTGAAATCCAAGAATGTACGTTTGGCTCTTCAAAAAGCTGTAGATAAAAATGAACTTCTAAGTGAATTTCTTGATAAAAAGCCTGTAGATACACCTTTAATGGAGCTTGAACAAAGCGCTTGGGTGTATCAGGCAAATAAAGAGGAAGCAAACGGGCTACTTAAAGAAAGCGGTTTTTTGTATAGCGAATCGGATACCGAAAAGACGGGATTTCGTTTTAATTCGGACTCAAAAGCACTTGAACTTCGTTTAATTGCAAGGCTTTATAATTCCGGAACAAGCCAATATGACGATATGCAAAAAGTTGTTAATTATTTGAATGAATCTTTCGAATCTATCGGTGTAGATTTGGTGGTGGAATTTTTATTCGATGATGAATTTGAAGAAAGAATTACTAGGCGCGACTATGATCTTTTATTGATTGGTCAGAGTATGGGGTATAACCTCGATACATACGCTTTTTGGCATTCAAGTCAGGCTAGTCCTTCCGGGCTTAATTTTTCGAACTATAAGAGCTTTGCCGTTGATAGTTTGATTGCCGATATTAGATCGAGTTTTGATAGTGAAAGAAGACAAAATAAATTAAATGAACTCGCAAAGCAAATAAGTGAGGATGTTCCTGCTATTTTCCTTTATAGACCGGTTTATTTTTACGCTTACGATAAAAAAATCACCGGAATTTCTCTTGATTCGGTAGTTTTTGCGAGCGATAGGTATTCTAATATGATGAATTGGGAGTTTGCTAAGTGATTTTCGGCTTTACTTTCTCTTGTTCTTTAGGTATTTTTTTGTAGCTTTAATTATAAGTTAAATCTTAAATATTATGAAAGTCGTACTTAATAAAGATGTGTCAAAATTGGGTTTCAAAGGCGAAGTACTTGAGGTAAAACCCGGTTTTTTTAGAAATTTTTTGGCACCTAAAATGCTTGCGGATGTACTTACAAAGGCTAGAGCGAAAGTTGTTGAAATGAGAAAAGATAAACTTGTTATGAAGAAAAATCAGATACTTGAAAACGCTAAATCGGTTATGGAAAAAGTGTCCGGAAAAACTGTTACAGTAAAGGCTAAAACAAATGAAAAAGGTGTTCTTTTTGCCGCTTTTTCCGTTGTTGATCTTGTATCGGCTATTGAAAACGAGTTTTCCGTGCGTCTTGATCCTTCGTTTATAAAAATGGATGCACTTAAAGAAGTGGGTAATCACGAGGTAAAATTACATATTGGCGATTTAAACGGTAGTGTTTTTGTAAATATTAAGAATGCTTAAGGGGAGAGTTCTCGGGATCGATTATGGAAAAAAAAATGTTGGAGTGGCTTTAGCCAACTTGGAAACGAGTATAGCCACTCCTTTTTGTACTTTAAAAAACACTTCACTTCCTGAACTTTTTAATGAAATTAAGAAGATTTGTGATAAGTGGGAGGTTGTGAGTCTTGTTTTCGGCTTACCTTTAAATATGAAAAAGGATCAACAGGCTAATGAGATTTTTGATGATTTGATGCGATTTGTGAATTTTATTAAGGGAAAATCGGAGCTTGAAATTCAATTTTTTGACGAGAGACTTTCTACTTTTGAGGCAAAAGAGCTTCTTTCTAAACAAAATTTGGGTTATAAGGATTTAAAATCCAGAAAAGATAGTGTCAGTGCCCAGATTATTTTGGAAAAATGGCTTAATTCCTTAAACTCCCAAAAATAGCCTTGCCAGTTTTGCTGTTTTGTGGTTTAATTATGTGTTTTATCGTTTGATAATGAATGTTTAAAACATTATAATTTTTGAGTAATTTTATGTTTATGGAGACTTTGATTTTTGTATTATTGGTTCTGTTGCTTATTTCTTTGGTGCTTGTTTTGTTTTCCTTTTTTATAAAACTTAAGCAAATTCAATATAAATCTCGCGTAAAGTACACTGTTCTCGAGATGCAAGTGCCTAGAGAAAGCGAAATCGGTCCAATTGCGGCGGAACATATTTTTGCCACTTTTCATGGAATTTCGTCCAAATTTTCTTTTTGGCAAAAACTAAAGGGTTTAAGCGCGCCAACAATAAGTCTTGAAATGGCAAGTATCGGGAATCAGATCAAGTTTTATGTGGCATTTCCCACACGTCTTCGAAATCTTATTGAAGGGCAAATTTATGCTCAGTATCCCGAAGTTGAAATTCGCGAGACAAAAGATTATTCTTTTAATTTAAGCCCCGATTATAAAGTTTCCGCTATGGAGCTTAAGCTTTCCGCCGGAAACTTCTTGCCGATTAAAAGATATTCTCAATTTATGACCGGGAATGAGCAGCTTTTCGATCCGCTTGCAGGTATCACTTCCTCTTTGGTCAAATTTCCTGAAGTGGCCGATCAGGCTTGGATTTCCGTTGTAATTACGCCTCTTTCCGATAAGTGGAGAAAAATTTTCGGAAAATGTATGCAAATTGTTAATAGCGGTTTTTTATCAAAATGGTCTTCTCTTCGAAATTTATATATTTCTCTTTATACAACCAGAAGTTTTGTTGTTCGACTTTTTCTTTTTCCTCTTTTCATTATTTTTAAATTTCAATCTCCGCGGAAAACCGAGGAAAAATCGGGTGAAATTAAGGAATCCGTTTCGTCAAAACATGAAAACGAAACTGCACTTAGCGCTTCCGTTGATAAAGTGTCCAGGATGCTTTTTGATGTAAATATTCGTGCTGTTTATGCTTCAAAAAAATATAATTCGGATAATGCGAGGCTTAAACTTCAGGAAATTGCCGCTTCTTTCAAACAATTTAATCAGCCTCACTTAAACGGTTTTGAAATAAGTTCCATTGAGGAGGGAGTGACGGTACTTTCCGCTTACAGAAAACGTATACTCAAGGATTCTTTTGTTTTAAATAACGAAGAACTTGCAAGTGTATATCACCTTCCCAGTGTGGTTGTGAAAACACCTACGATTTATTGGATTTCTTGTAAAAAGCTCGAACCGCCACAAGATTTACCACTTGCTTCAAATGAAGAAGATGTGACAATTTTGGGAGAAACGGATTTTCGAGGAGAACATAAGGTTTTTGGTGTACGTCCCATTGATCGAAACAGACACCTATATATGATTGGTAAAACCGGTATGGGTAAATCTACTGTTCTTGAGAATATGATTTATTCCGATATCATGAGCGGAAAAGGTGTCGGCTTAATCGATCCACATGGAGATTTGGCAGATAAAGTTCTTTCCTTTATTCCTCCAAAAAGGCTCAATGATGTGATTTTGGTTGAACCTTTTGATAAGGAAAATGCTGTTGCTTTCAATATGCTTGAGAATATAGATAAAGCTTATAATTCAATTGTTTGCAGTGGAATTGTGGGAATTTTCAAGAAAATTTATGCGGATAGTTGGGGGCCACGGCTTGAACATATTCTTCGAAATACGATTTTGGCGCTTTTGGAATATCCCGGAACTACAATGCTTGGGATCATCAGAATGCTTCAAGACACCGATTTTAGAAGAAAAGTTGTGAAGAAAGTTTCTGATCCCGTTGTTAAAAGTTTTTGGATTAACGAATTTGAAAAAATGCAGGATAGAATACGTGTTGAAGCCATTTCACCGATTTTAAACAAAGTGGGTCAGTTTCTCTCAAGTAATACTATTCGAAATATTGTGGGCCAACCGAAAAGTTCGATAAATTTAAGGTTTGCCATGGATAAGGGGAAAATCGTAATTATTAATCTTTCAAAAGGTAAGATGGGTGAGGATAATTCAGCCCTACTCGGTTCGATGTTTATTACCAAATTCCAGCTTGATGCTATGAGCAGAGCGGATATTCCCGAGAAAGAAAGAAAAAATTTCTATTTATATGTCGATGAGTTTCAAAATTTCGCCACTGATTCTTTTGCAACTATCCTTTCCGAGGCCAGAAAATATAAGTTAAATCTTACAATGGCAAATCAATATATTGCCCAGATGCCTGATGAAGTGAGAGATGCGGTTTTTGGAAACGTGGGAAGCCTTTTTTCTTTCCAAGTGGGCTTTGATGATGCGGAGACTATTTCTAAACAATTCGGTGAAGAAGTACTTCCTGCCGATTTGGTTTCTTTAAGTAAATATACCGCTTATATGAGGCTTCTTATTGATAATATGCCATCGAAAACGTTTTCTCTTCGCACATTGCCTCCAACAAATGTAGATATTCCCGATGGTTATTTGGAAAAAGTGAGAAGAGTTGCAAATGAGAGGTATGCAAATAAAATTTCCGTAGTTGAAGATAAAATTCGCAGATGGAGTGAAAGTGGTGATGAAAAAGAGGCTTTATCGGAGGAAAAATCTTCTAAAAAGAAATCCAAATAATCATGAGTATTAAGACATTTTTATTTAAGTTGATTTCTGTATTTACGGTTTCGTATTATAAATGGAAAGTTCTTCTTAAAGATTCGACTTATAGAATTTCTCTTCTTTTCGGTTTTTTGGTGTTTTCTTTAAGCTATGCACTTACAGTTTTTGTGAGTGTTAGAAATGATCTTATTTCTTATCAGCCGGTCGGGGATTTGTTTTTGGATCTTGTCCCTACTATAAATTTGGAATTTCTTTTTACCTATGGTATTTACAGCTTGGTTTTTTCCGTATTTGTTTATGTATTTTTACTTAACCCGGAGACGGCACCTTTTGTTTTAAAATCATATGGTCTTCTTTTCATTTTTAGAAGCGCTTTTGTGGGGCTTACACATTTCGGGCCTCCGGCAGGATTTTTTTATGACGGTGTTGTTTTTGTTGATGGAAATTTTTTGCAAAAATTGATTTTTAAAAACGATTTGTTTTTCTCAGGCCATACCGCGATTCCATTTTTGTCTTTTCTTATTTTTAAGGAAGGAAAATTCAGGTGGTTTCAATTCGTTGGAGCCATTGTAATGGGAATTACGGTTTTACTTATGCATGTTCATTATTCCATTGATGTTTTTGCGGCGTTTTTTATTACTTACGGAGTTTATTCTTTGAGCCTTCGTCTTTTTGGAAATTTAACGCTTCGTTTTTTGAATAAATTTCAAAATAGGAAATCCTATTACTTTTCTGAAATTTTCGGCAAGCTTAGGGATCGAAAATTTCTTCCTCGAAAAAGAAGTTTGGCTACCAAAGCAAAGAAAACAGAAGTTTTATTTTAATATTTCTATTCCGGGAAGGCTCTTTCCTTCCAAAAACTCAAGGCTCGCTCCACCACCGGTGGAAACGTGAGTGAAATGTTTTTGGCTTATTTTGGCTTTATTTAGTGCATCTATGCTATCTCCTCCTCCGATTATACTTAGGGCTTTTTTGTTTTTTGAAATCGCCTTAAGAATTTGATTTGTTCCCTTTGCGAATTTTGATATTTCATAAAGTCCCATGGGCCCGTTGAATATTATTTTTTTTGCTTTGATCAAAATCTTAATAAAATTTTCTATAGTTGATTTTCCTATATCCAATGCGATCTCGTCTTTTTTGATCTCATTTTCTTTTCTGTTTTTCTTTTTTGAAATTTCTTTTATTTCGTCTGAAACTACATAATCCTGAGGTAAAAGAAGCTTTGTTTTTGATTTTTTGAGGGTTTCGATGATTTTTACAGCAGTTTTTATTTTGTCTTTTTCAATCAGTGAGTTGCCGGTTTCAAAGCCTTTTGCTTTCAAAAAAGTGTTTGCTATAGCTCCTCCTACAATTATGTAGTCGAATTTGTTTTTAAAATTTTCGATAATTCCTATTTTTGTGTCGATTTTAGCCCCTCCTATTACAAGTACCGATGGATTTTGTTTTTTGAATGCTTTGCTTAGGTTTTCGATTTCTGAAATCAGTTGGAATCCTGCGTATGATTTCAAGTAATTTGCCACTCCGTAAGTTGAAGCGTGTTTTCTGTGGGAACACGAAAAGGCTTCGTTTACATAAAAATCACAGTTTTGGCTTAGGCTTTTTGCAAAAGATTTGTCGTTTTTTTCCTCTCTTTCATCGAATCTTAAATTTTCAAGAAGTAAAATATCTCCGCTTTCAAGTTTTGATTTAGCTTTTTCCACTGTTTCTCCGATGATTTCTTTAAAAAAAAACACTTTTTTACTTAGAAGAATCTCCAAGTTTTTTAAAATATTTTTTGTACTTTCTTTTTTGTTGTATTTGCCCTGCGGTCTGCCAATGTGGGTAATTAACACGATTTTCGCGCCTTTTTTTAATAAATATTTTATTGTTTTTAAACTTTTTTCGATTCTTGATGAGTCGCTTATTTTTCCTTTTTTATCGAATGGCACATTAAAATCGCATCTTAATAGGACGGTTTTTTGGTTCAGATTTTTTAAATCACTGATTTTTCTCATATAAAAGTTTATAATTTTATTTTAACATTTTTTAAGAAATTTTTAACAATTTTTTAATGTTTTTTTGTTAGGATTTTTTTAGTATTTATTAATTATTTTTTTATGAAAACCGTAAACAAAGTCACTCTCGTGGGGCATCTTGCGGCGGATGTAAACTTGATGGCTACTAAAAAAGGAAAAAGCAGGGCCACCTTTCCACTTGCTACAAACAGAAACGTGAAGGATGAAAAAGGAGAATTCAAAGATCACACCGACTATCATCGAATTGTTTTTTTCGGGCCTCTGGCGGATATTTCCAAACAACTTCTAAACAAAGGTTCAGCGGTTTATGTGGAAGGAAAACTTGTGAATAATTCCTACAAAAATAAAGAAGGGGTTTTAAATTACAGAACCGAAGTTTGGGGAGATGAGCTTAATGTTTTGACTTATAAAAAAGAAGAACCGAAAGAAGTTTCAGTATAATATTTTACATTTTTTCTTCTTTAATTATAATATTGGTAATTTAAACACTCGTATGATCGTACATGAATTCACTTGTCTTGATTGCAACGCCTTATTCGAAGAGTCTTCGTCGGTAAAAAATACGTCTTGTCTTTATTGCGGAAGCACTAATGTTAAAAAAACCGATGAGATTTGTTTTAAGGCTAAAAGTGAAAGTACTCATGGTTGTGATGATTGTTCGAGTTGTTCGGGTTGCTCTTAAGTCATTAATCCTCATTCCATGACAAAAAAAATCTCCCTTGTTTTGCTACTTGTTTTAAGTGTTTTATTTTTGGATTCTTGTAGAATTAAAGGAACGGATACCGGAAGCGATAATCTAAGCGGTGTTGTTTTGGATTATTATAAGTTTGGTGATGAAAAAGATGTGATGGAGCCTTTGATTGCCGAGTATTTGGAGGATAAAAAGGGTCTTACGATTAATTATCGGTATTTTAGCGATTTTGATCAGTATCAAAGGGTAATTCTTAATGAAATGGCGGAAGGAGGTGGTCCCGATATTTTTTCAATGCCTAATTCTTGGTTTTATTCCAATTATAAAAAACTAAATCCTCTTCCACCGGAATATGGTACTACAAGTGATTTTGATGCGCTTTTCGTAGATACCGCTTCCAAAGATTTAATTGTTACCGATGTCGATGGTATTGATAAGGTTTTTGGTGTTCCAATGACAATCGATACTTTAGCTCTTTATTATAATAAGAGGCATTTTGAAGAGAAGATTCCAAGTCAAGGTAGGCCTTCTCAAACCTGGGATGGAATTAAAGATGATGTCTCATTCTTAAATGTGTTTAATAGTGAAACCGGTGCGCTCGAGACCGGTGGTCTTGCACTTGGCCTTTCTTCCAATGTTTATTTCGCGGTTGATGTTTTTTACGCTCTTCTTGTTCAATCCGGTATCGCTTTTTATGATGATAGAATGTCCACAACAAAGTTTTCATCTTCTCAAACGGGTACAAAAAATTCTTTGTCGGATATTTTGAAGCTATTCGCCAGCTTCAGTGATTCTACGATGAAAAATTATTCATGGAATTCACTTCTTTCCGATAGTGAATCGGAATTAAAGGATATTGATGCTTTTGTTAACGGTAGGGTTTCTATGGTTTTCGCTTATTCTCAGGCTTATGATAAAATTTTGAAACAAATTTCCGAGTCTTCCAGGTTTTCTTCGGGAGTTATAGATAAAGAAGATGTGAAAGTAGCCGTTTTCCCTCAGTTTAACACTGATAGCTCAGGTAAGGTTGCCTTTGCTTCCTATTTTGCGGAAACAGTTTCGAGAAATTGTGAAAGACCCGATTTAGCATGGGATTTCTTAATTTATCTTACTCAAAAGAAAACTTTGACCACATATTTTGATAAAACCAAAAAACCAACAAGCCGTAGAGATATGATTGAAGAACAATCAAAACACCCAATTTATGGCGCTTTTGTCACACAAATAGGATATGCCAAAAGTTTTCCGATTGTTGATGTTAATTACTACGGAAAGGTGTTTTCAGAGATGCTTGAGTTTGTGGGCCGTGGAGGGGATATCACAAGGGCTTATAAGGAAGCTGAAAACTCTATAAACGGTCTTCTTCCTTCCACTGGATATAAAAATGAAAAAGTAAATTAATCCAAAAATAAATTTTTTGCTCCGTTTAGAAAGCTTTTTGATTGCATCCTTTTTTTGCCTTCATATGTGAGTTCTTCGATTATTATGGATCCTTCACTTGTGCCTAGATGTAAATTGTTTTCAATAATTTGATATTTTCCCGGAAGTACTTTTATACCCGAACTTTTAGCTTTGTGTATCAGAATTTTTTTGCCTAATTTGTCCTTTTTGTAAGCAACCGGGTTCTCGTCAAAAGCTTTAATTTTTCGGAGAACCAGCTCCGTATTTTCGTTTTCTAAAATTTCAGCATCTTTATCGAAAAATTTTTTACAAAATGTTGCTTTTTCGTGGTTTTGCGGTTTTTTTGTGATTTGATTCTTTTCAATTTTTTCAACTAAATTCGGAAGTGTTTGCGCGCTTAATTCGGCAATTTTTTCTGATAATGAGCTTGATGTGTCCTGAGGAGCTATTTTTATTTCAAAGGTTTCCAAAATGTCTCCGTGGTCCATTTTTTCATCCATTTGAATTATGCTTATTCCCGTAATTTCGTCTCCGTTTAGTATACTTTCTTTAATCGGGCTTGCTCCTCTGTATTTGGGTAGTAGAGATGCGTGGATGTTTATAGAGCCATATTTCGGATAGTTTAGCACTTCTTTGTCTAAAATCATCCCGAAAGCAAATACCACGTTTAAATCAATTTCGTGTTTTTTAAGCTCATTTATTATCTCCTGTTTTTTTGTAGCTTCATAAAAGTGAAGATTTAGTTCTTTGGCTTTTGATTTTACCTGTGTTTCCGTGATTTTTCCTCTTTTTCCCGGTTTATCAGCTTGGGTGATTACTACCTTGATTTTATTGGATTTGTTTAGTGTTTCCAGTGTTTTTACCGCGATTTTCGGGCTTCCAAAGAATGCAATGTTCATGAATTTTGTTTATTTGTTTAATTTTGATTCTTTTTTTGAATTTTTTATATGTTTAATCCGAAGTTTCTATTGATTTTTGTGTAAAATTGTTTTAAACTCATAAACTTTCAATTTTCATATGGAAGACAATTATTTAAAAATCAAGGAGTTAGTAAAGGGGGCAAAGAATATTTTAGTTGTTGCACACAAAAAGCCTGATATTGATACTTTGGGTAGTGCGCTTGCTTTTTCCCGGTATTTGGATTTTTTGAAAATAAATAATACTGTTTTTTGCGTTGATAACCCCTCCAGGGATTTTTGTTTTTTACCATTCATTTCTAAGGTACAAAGCGATATTTCCGTATTAGAAGGTAATTTTGATTTGATTGTGTGTTTGGATTTGGGCGATTTAAATATGTTCGGGCTTTCTCCCGATTATCTTGAAAAAATTAAAAAATCCAAAATTATCAATATTGATCATCATTTTTCAAACGGAAACTTCGGTTTACTTAATGTGGTCGATGACATCGCCCCTTCTACAACGGTAATCGTTTATGATTTTTTTACATTTGTTGGTTTTAAATTTGATTCCGATGTTGCGACTTGTCTTCTTTCAGGCCTTTATTCCGATACCGGCAGTTTTAAACATTCAAATACCGATTTTAGAGCTTTTGAAGTAGCTTTTTCTCTAATGAACTTGGGGGGTGTTGTTTCGGATTTAAGTAAAAGTCTTTTTAATACGAAAAAAGTAAGCAGTATGAAAATTTGGGCGAAGGTTTTTGAAAATGCTTTTTTAACAGATAATAATGTGCTTGTTTCGATTGTTACATATAAAGATTTACAAAATACGGGAACAAGACCGGAAGATTTAAGCGGAGTTATCGAGTATTTGAATATGGTTCCCGGTGTATCTTATGTACTTTTATTGTTTGAAAACGAAGAAGGTTTTTTAAAGGGGTCTCTTCGTACAAAAAATTCAAATATCGATTTATCCGAAATCGCTAAAAAACTCGGTGGTGGGGGACACAGCCTCGCTTCGGGTTTTCTTTGTAAGGGTAAATTAAAACGGGAAAATAATTTAACGATAGTCTCCAGTGATTTGTCAAAAAAACTTCTAAGTTTTTAATTTAAATTAATTCGTTTTTTTGCTAGAGTTTTCTTCGTAAATTTATTTTATGTTTAGAAAATTTTTCGCACTTATTTTTTCTTTTGTATTCCTTGTGTTTTTTCTTCTTTTTTCTTTTTTATTTTCTTTTGAAAAGACTTTTTTTGAAAAGGAATTTTATTTAAATAATGATTTTGTCTCGAATTCTTATCAATATTTATCTGATTTCTCTTATAATTTGTTTTCAGAAAAATATGGAGAAAATTTGATAACAAAAGTCGATTTTTTAAATCATTTTTCTTCGGTTTTTTCAAAAGAGGATTTAAAAACTGAAATTTCCAAAAATCTTGACTTTGTTCTTTTATCCAAAGTAAATCCGGATACTTATGATGTCGAAATCGTTTTTCCCCTTAATTTTTTGAAAAATTATAAAGATAAATTCAACAGTGTACTTTCTCCCGTTTTATTTAAAGAACTTCCCAAATGTTCCGATGTTTCTTCAGGTAATGTTTGTGTTCCTGATTTGGTTGATTTTAGCCTTTTTAATAAGGAATTTGTGAGAGAGTTTGATAGGGCCTTTTATGGATCAATGCCTGAAGATTTTTCTGTCGTGTGGCATGTCGGAAATGATTTCTCCGGTAATCTTCTCGATGTTTACAAACAAACGAAATTTTATATATTTTCTTTTTCTTTGATTTTGCTTTTCTCGTTAATTTGTTTGATTTCTCTCATTTTATTTAGTCCTATTACACTCATTTTAAAATGGATTTCAGGTCTTATGTTTATTTCCAGCGGATTTTGCCTTTTACTTTTTACTCTTATTTTGAATTCGAAATTCGTTTATGAAGGTTTTTCAAAAATACTTTCAGGTAATGATTTTGTTCTTAGTGTTTTTGATTTGTTTTTGAATAAATTTTTACTTTGCGCTTCCATTTTACTTTTGCCGATCGCTACTTTTTCGTTTATAGTTTTATTTCTTGTGATTTATAAAGAATATCATAATGGGAAATTATAAAATTCACATTTTTTCACTTTTACTGGTTTTTGTTTTAAGCCTTTCTTCTTTTTTTGTGGTTTTGAATAAGCTTAGTCCCTATAATCATACGGAACTGGCTTTTTTGTTTTTTTTCTTATCCGTATTTATTGCGCTTTTTTCCGGTTTTTCGCTAATACTTTTTGTTCTTAGGCTTTTTATAAATAAGGATCATTTTTATGTCGGGTTTTTCAATATTTCGGTTCGACAAGGACTCTTATTAAGTTTTCTTGCCGTACTCATATTGGTTCTTCAACTTCTTCGTGTTTTAAACTGGTGGACGGGACTTCTTGTAATCGCGTTGATTGCGTTTCTTGAATATTATTTCAGTTATAGCGAGAGTAAATATCTTTAATTATTCAGCTCTTCGTAAATATGTCCTTCCAGTAGTCTTGTTTTTGTAAGTGGCCAGAATACAAGTGATGCTTTTCCTCTGATGATTTCTCTGTCTATGAAAGATTTGGAAATGTTGTTTTTGCACTCCGAGTTGATTGTACTATCAAAGCAACTTCTTGAATCCGTGGAAGAATTTCTGTTGTCGCCCATAACGAAATATTTGTTTTCGGGTACTTCGTAGATATTCAGTCCGTCAAAATATGTTTTTGTGTTGCCCTTGTTGGTATCGTTTAAATAGGTTTCCTTAAGTTTTATGAAATCTTCTTTTTCTTTTTCTTTTAAATATACTTCTCCGTTTTCTATTTTGATAGTGTCTCCGGGAGTTCCGATTATTCTTTTAATATAATATTTTTCTTCCGATTTGTTTTCTTTCGGTATTTTAAACACTACGATATCTCCTCGTTTTGGTTCGGAAAAGAGGTAGAGAGCTTCGTTAATGATTATTTTTTCTCCATAGCCGTTTACGCATTCACCATTTATGTTGTTTAAAGTATCGCACATTGATTTTCCGGAAACGTCAAAAGGTGCGATTATCCAAGTTTGAATAATTATTACCAAACCGAGAATCACCACTATATTCAGGCCTAAATCAAGGATCCAATAAAGTGCTTTTTTTGCCTTATTATTTTTCATAATCTTGTGTTAATGACAAAACTTAGTTTAGTCCCTAATTTCCCTGTTTACAATGTTTTTATAATATTTATAATTGGAGCGTAACCCTTATCAAGTGGATTTAAATAATCATTTTTTCTCGGAGTATTTGGAAGGAGGCGAACAGATAAAATTTGTCGCTCATCCTCATTTTTTCATGTTTATCAAACATTCTTTAAAAACATTTGTTTTTCTGGTTGCTTTGCCTATTGTTTTTTTGTTTTATTTTCCCGAGGCTTGGATTGGTGCTTTGATTTGGCTTTTTGTAGGGGTTTGTGGAATGTTTTATCACTTGATTGATTGGTTTTTTGACGCTTGGATTATTACCACTACGGGGGTTATCGATGTTCAAATGGATGGTATTTTTAAAAAAAGTTCAAAGCGCGTTGAGTATCACACAATTGAGGGTGTTGCATATACCATTCCAAGTTTTTTTAAATCGGTAATGAATTTTGGCGATATTACAATCGACAAGGTGGGAGCTAAAATTACCTTAACCCTAGAGAACGCTTCAAACCCTAAAAGAATCGAAAGTATCATTTTGGAAAATCAGGATAAATATGTCACAAATAAAAGCCTTAAAGATCACGAAACTTTAAAGGGGCTTC
>CAYODN010000018.1:0-14406 GCA_964402735.1 uncultured Candidatus Peribacteria bacterium
CCGAAACTATGACCAACAACGATATTATTCATTATCTTAAGCGTTCCGGAATTCACCAAAATAGTGGCAACGGGTCCAAGACTCGGATCAAGGTGCGATTCGATAACGGTACCGATTGCTTCACGATTCGGATTCGCTTTTAAATTCGCCATATCGGCGGTAAGAAGGATCATTTCGAGAAGTTCATCAACGCCTTGACCGGTTAAAGCTGAAATCGGAACAAAGATAGTATTACCTCCCCATTTCTCAGGCTGAAGTCCTTGTTCGGCAAGTTCCATCATCACTTTATCGGGACTGGCTCCGGGTTTGTCCATTTTATTGATAGCAACAATGATTGGAACACCCGCATCTTTAGCGTGATTCAAAGCCTCGATTGTTTGCGGTTTAACTCCTTCATCAGCGGCGACAACCAAAACAGCTATATCTGTAACCTTGGCTCCTCTCGCTCTCATAGCGGTAAAAGCCTCGTGCCCGGGAGTGTCCAAAAAAGTGATGAATCTTCCGTCTTTTTCTATTTGATAAGCTCCAATATGCTGAGTAATACCACCGGCCTCTGTGGAAATAACGTCCGAATGTCTGATTGTATCCAAAAGTTTTGTCTTTCCATGATCAACATGTCCCATAATCACAACAACAGGAGGCCTGATCTCGAGATCTGCGGCATCATCTTGTTTTAATAAGGCGCTAATATCTCCCGTTAAAAAGTCTTCAGCCAAACCGACGGTGTGAATTTTTTTTACTTTGAATTTCAAATCATCGGCGATAATTTGAGCAGTATCAAAATCAATAAATTGATTTATGTTTGCTAGAATGCCGTTTTTCATGAGCTCTCCAATGATTTTCGCGGCGGATTGCCCTGATTTTTCAGCAAATTCTTTGATTGTGATTTGTTCCGGAAGCTCAATTACCTTATTTGCAGAGCCTTTTTCTTCTTGCTTTTTTTGTTCTAAAAATTTTGATTTGTCTTCTTTACCGGCGGTGATTTTTCTTTGTGATTTAATAATTTCTCTTTCTCTTTCTTGTTCAAGCATTGTTTCATAAAGATCGGTCACGTCTTTTTCTTCATTCGCTTCTTCTTCAAGAACTTCTTCTACAAGCGTTTTTTCAGTAGAAATCGCCACTTCTTTAGTATCCGCTTTTTTCGTTTCCTTTGAAGCTTTTTCTTTTGATGTATCCTTTTTTGTCTTTTTTGTATCTTCTTTTTCCTTTGTAGAAAGTTTGATTTTCGCTTCTTCAAAGAGATCATCGTCAATTACTCGGGATCTGGAATTGATATCCGCACCCATATCGATTAGTTTTTGTTTGAGTTCTTTCAACTCGATACCGAGAAGTGTCGAGAGATCTGATATTTTTTTAGACATAATTTGTTTTTTTCCGATAAAATCGTAAAGAAGTCTACGAAAATTTCATGTGAAAGTAAAGCCGAATGAGCTATAATTTGAGAAATTTAAAACACAAAAATGGAAAGTTTTTTACTGTTTCTGTTGTCACTTATCACGGCTCTATTGATAGTTCTTCTTTTTCTATTATTGAAAAAAAAGGATTCCCCGGAATCGGCTTATGTAAAAATGATGATGGAATCAGCAAAAAACGACCGCACGGACATCACCGGAAGGCTTGATAAAATGGACGAAAAACTTTTTGAAGGCTTGAATAATTCCACAAAAACAATCCAAAACCAATTTTTCCAACACCGAGAAATTATCAAAGAAGTATCAAGCGAACTCGAAAGGCTTAAAGAAACAAACAAGCAGGTGTTAAATTTTTCGGAAAAACTCCAAAGCCTCGAAAGCATTTTAAAAAGCCCAAAAAAGAGGGGAGTGCTGGGTGAATTTTATCTTGAAACACTACTTTCAAATATTCTTCCGGAAGATTTGTATAAAATGCAGTATAAGTTTAAAAACGGGGAAATTGTCGATGCGGCGATATTTTTTCAAGACAAAATAATTCCGATCGATTCAAAGTTTTCTCTGGAAAATTTTAATTTGATTGAAACGGAAACGGACGAAGTAAAAAAAGCCGAACTTATTAAGAAATTCAATCTGGATCTGAAAAATCGCATAGAAGAAACTTCAAAATACATTCGCCCCGAAGAGCGCACCACGGATTTCGCGTTTATGTTTATCCCTGCTGAAGGAATATACGTAAGCCTTTTAAATTACAATTCAAAAGATTCCATTACAAGTGGAGATATCATATCAATGGCATTCAAAAAACACGTGATAATAGTATCTCCAATTTCTTTTTACGCTTATTTGCAAACAGTACTTCAGGGCCTTAAATCATTGAAAATCGAAGCATCCGTAAAGGAAATTTTGGAAAAAACACTGGAACTTTCAAAGGATATTGAAAAATACGAGCAGTCTTTTTCTCGTCTTGGAAAACAACTCGAAACAACAGTAAAAACCTACAATGCGGCATCGAACAGATTCAAAAAAATCGATAAAGACTTATACAAATTATCGGAGGGCAAAAAAGAAAACCTCCTTTCTCCATACATAATCGATACGGAGGAGTAAATCAAACACAAAAAAAGAGCACCCCTCTTTGGGGATGCTCTTCTTTTAATTATTCTTTTACTTCTTCCGAAGATTCTTCTTTCTCCGCTTTTTTCGATTTTTTTGGCTTTTCCTCAGTTTCTTCTTTTTCGTCCGCAGCCTTAATCGAAAGACCAACTCTATGCTCATCCGGATCAATAGCTATAATCTTAGCTTTTACTTTATCGCCTACATTGAGAGCTTCTTCCGGTTTTGCAAGTTCTTTATCTGAAGTGATTTCACTAACGTGAATGAGTCCCGAAATATCGTCATCAAGTTTTACAAAAGCTCCGAAAGGAGTGATCCTATTGATTTCACTTTCAATGATTGTACCAACTTTATATTTCTTAGCGGCTTCAACCCAAGGATCCGGAACGAGTCGTTTCATCGAAAGGCTGATTTTCTCTTTATCTTTACCGATTACAAGCACCTCAACTTCGTCTCCGAGTTTTCCGAAATCATTAGGATCTTTTACATGACCCCAAGCTATTTCAGAGATATGGACAAGTCCTTCCAAACCGTTGAATGTAACGAAAATACCGAAATTAACGATACCTGAAATTTTACCTTTAACTTTTTGACCGGCTTCGAGTTTATCGAGTGCTTCATCTCTCTTGTCCGATTCAGCGGCCTTTTCCGAAAGAATAAGTTTTCCGCCCTCTCTATCCAAATTAAGAATTTTAACTTTCAAATCCTGACCGACAAGCTTTTGAAGTCTTGTGAGAATTTGATTGGAATTAGCACCATTAACACGTGGATAGTGTAATGGAGCAAGTTGTGAAACGGGGATAAATCCTTTGATTCCATCGATATTGAGAAGAAGACCACCTTTGTTTGCTTCGCTTGGTGATACTGTGATTGTTTCGCCTTTTTCATAAGCCTCCACAAATCTGTTCCACGTGTGTTTTTGGCTGGCTTTTCTTAGAGAAAGAACCACAAGACCATCATCGTTTTCATCATCGAGAACATAAGCGGAGATGATGTCGCCCTCTTTCAACGACTTGATTGTATTTTGGCTGTCCATTGCCTCTTGACCTACTATAAGACCGGTAGCAACTCCTCCCAAATCAACAAGGATTTTGTTTTTTGCCACACTGATAACAACTCCGTCTACAAGCGTACCCGGACTTGGTGGTGAAAATTCCAAAGACGAACCTGAAATTAGCTCATCCATTACGGAACTTTGTATATACTTTGTTTTCATAACCTGATTTCGGCGAGCGTTTTATTATATAAAGCCAATTTATTTTTTCCCTTGCTCTCCGAATAAAATAAAGAAAATTAAAAAGGCGAAGTAATATTAGCTCATCAAAGCATTAAGTCAAGCCAAAAATCAAGAAATTAACAAAAAACTATTTCAAAACTATATCGATTTTTTCTCCGTTTTTTACGAGTTTAACTTCATCGCCTTCGGCAAAAGCACCTTCCAAAAACTTTTGTGTGAGAGGATCCTCAACAAGTTCCTGTACGGCTCTGCGTACGGGGCGCGCTCCATATTTCGGATCAAATCCCGCTTTACTGAGAAGCTCAATCGCACCTTTACTGGGCAAAACCTTGATTTTTCTATTATCGATTCTTTTTTGAAGTCTGTGTAAATGAAGTTGAACAATTTCCTCGATATCCTTGGGTGTAAGAGCTCTAAAAACGACCACTTTGTCTACTCTGTTTAAAAATTCGGGTCTGAAATGATCTTTAAGGTCGTTTAATATATCGTCTTTTACGTTATTGTAATCGTTTAAGGCCTTTTCAAATTCATTGGTGTCATTTGAAAAACCGATTGTCGCAGCGCTCTCTGTAAGCCTTTTTGCACCGATATTCGAAGTCATAATTATGATCGTATTCCTAAAATCCACTCTTCTGCCCTTAGCATCTGTTAGTTCTCCGTCTTCAAGAATCTGAAGCAGTAAATTAAAAACATCGGGATGAGCTTTTTCAATCTCATCGAAGAGAAGTACGCTGTAAGGTTTTTTTCGAACCGCTTCTGTAAGTTGACCGCCTTCCTCATATCCCACATAGCCTGCAGTGGCTCCTATAAGCCTTGAAGCATTGTGTCTTTCCATAAATTCACTCATATCGATTTTGATAAGCGAGTGGGAATCGTTGTAAATTTCCTCGGAAAGCGCTTTTACAAGCTCGGTTTTGCCAACACCCGTGGGGCCTAGAAAAATGAATGAGCCAATCGGTCTTTTTTCATCGGAAAAACCCGCTCTTGATCTTCGAATAGCCTGTGCTATGGCATGTACGGCCTCATCCTGCCCAACAATCCTTTTCTTAAGAGACGATTCAAGATTTTTGAGTTTGTTTATATCATCGGAAACAAGTTTTGTAACTGGAACACCTGTCATATTTGAGACAACATTGGCAATATCTTCCGAGCTTAAAATTTCTCTCTTTTCTCTTGGTGTTTTCTCATATTTCGATTCCTCGATTTCTTTAAGAATTGAGAGCTCTTCGTTTCTAAGCTCTGCGGCCTTCTCGTAGTCCTGGCCTGAAACCGCTTGTTCTTTTTTTAAAGTGATTGAGCTTAATTTTTTCTGAAGTTTTTTTACTTTTTCATTGGATTTTTTTGATGCTATCCGCTTTTTTGCAGCAGCCTCATCGATCAAATCAATGGCTTTATCGGGTAAAAATCTATCATTTACATACCTTTTTGAAAGAATAACCGAAGAATTTATAGCTTCATCGGAAATAATAAGATTATGATGTTCTTCAAAAGATTTTTGAAGACCTTTAATCATTTCAACCGTTACTTCCTCGGATGGTTCTTCCACCATTACGGTTTGAAAACGTCTTTCCAGAGCGGGATCTTTTTCAACATTCTTTCTATATTCGGTAGTGGTTGTGGCACCAATAACCTGAAACTTTCCTCTAGATAAAGCGGGTTTTAAAATATTAGCAGCATCAAGTGAACCTTCCGCGCTTCCCGCACCTATAACCGTATGAAGTTCATCGATAAAAAGAATGATATTATCGCTTGATTCGGCTTCCTCAATAATTTGTTTTATTCTTTCTTCAAATTCTCCGCGATATTTGGTGCCTGCAACAACTCCTGCCATTGAAAGAGACAATATCCTTTTATCTAAAATGTTATCCGGTACTTTTTCATCCAAAATGGCCTGGGCAAGACCTTCAACAATAGCGGTTTTACCAACTCCGGGTTCTCCGATAAGAACCGGATTGTTTTTCGTTTTTCTTGAAAGAATGGACACAACTCTCAAAACTTCTTTTTCGCGCCCGACAACAGGGGAAAGCTCGCCTTTCTTGGCCTGTTGAATTAAATCTTTGGTAAAATAATCAAGGGCGGGAGTTCCTGAAGCTATGTTTTGTTTTTGATACTGTTTTTGTCCTTTGGATCCGCTCATTACATTCTGAAGTCCGTTTAAAAAAAGTTCAACGGGATTCATCATGTTCGGGTTCATATTTTGAGCATTCTGATCTGGTGAAAAACCGTTTTGGTCGATGGAATTTAAAGGAATTTGTTTGGCTTTCTCGAAAATATCGAGAATTTGCGCTTTTACATCATCAGGAGAAACGTTCATATTTTCCAAAATCACAGTGGCGGATGTGTTTTTTTGAGAAACCAAGCTGTGTAGCATATGCTCGGTGCCTACAAAAGCATGTCCGTATTCAAGAGCCGTTTTGTAAGCTCCCTCAAGTACATCTTTTGCATAACCCGAAAGTCCTCCCGGATTATCCGAAAATTGTTTAGGAACCGGGGAACGACCGACCGATTTCAGCACCAAATTAACGTTTTCCAAAGAAACGCCGAAATTAAACAGAATCGAGGCTCCGAGGGAATTGTTTTGGGACAAAATTCCAAGAAGAATATGCTCCGTCCCCACATAATTGAGTTGTTCTTTTTTAGCTAAATCTTGCGCTATCATAAGAGCTTTTTTGGCTTCTTTAGTGAGTTTGTTGAAATTTTCAATATTATCCATTAGTTTTAATTGTTAATTATCCTCTAATTATACACAAATTCCGGCTCCAAATCGACGATATAAGCTTGCCTTTGAAGCTGTCTTGTTGTGTGGTAAAAGTTTAAAACTTAGCACTAAACATCATAGAGTGCCAAAAAGCGATTGTCAATAAACTAAAACCTGAAACAATTATAACTTAAAAATTATAAAACTAAAGAAAATGACTTGTTTAAAACGAAAATGAGCGATTTTGAAATTGTATATTGAGTAAAAATGTGATATAATCATTAGATATAATTATGCCTAAATGCCGGATACATCAAAAATTCAAAGTCAAATTTTAAGGAACCTTATTGAGGAGAGTTTTCGTTTCTCAAAATTAAGCCTTGAAGAGCAATCGAAAATGATAAAAAAAATCGAGGAATCAACTATTCAAAAACAAGAACTTATTTACATTCCTTTTTTCAAAAAACTAAACAAAGAAGAAGAGGATGTTGCTGAAAAAAGGGAATCGGCCTTTTCGGCTTTGATAGAAAAAATTAAAGAAACGGATAGATACATAAAAACGCTTTCAATCAAGCAGGTGGAATCGAGTGTGGAAACCGAGGAAAATCAAAAAGAAGAAGAACTTCTAAGTAAACTAAACGAATTATGAAAAACCAAAACCAAAATCTGGAAAAATACGAAAAAAAAGAGCTTTTATTGAATATTCCTGAAGAAAAAACAAAAGAAGAAGATTTTTACGAGACTGAACAAAAAATATTGCCCCAAATTGAAAGCAGATTGAAAGAAATCAAAGATCCGGATCTTATTGCGAAGGCAAATAATAAATTGGACGAATACGAAAGTGAAAAACAAAAGGCTTTAAGTATGAGGCTTCCGGAAAGAAATATATTCGATGAATTTAATCAATTATAAGTGGGGGATGAAATGCGAAAATCCGGTGGAATTGAAAAAAAATTCGAAAAAGGGAGTAATTTAAGCGTGGAAACAAAAGAAAACCTTCAAATGAATGTGGAGTCTTTAATGATGGAAAAATTCGATGAATGGAGAAAAATCGCGGATACATTAAGTCCTGAGAAGAAAGGGGAAATCGAAACGCTCATAATGGGAATTCAAGGAGAATATGAAAAAATCAAGGCATTGGGAATGGAAAACATTACTGAGTCCGATCTTGAAAATTTCAGGACGGCCCTAATGACACAAAGTGAAAATATGGAGAAACTCCTTCTTGAAAGAAAAGACGAAATCCTTCTTGAAGTAAGTGAAAAATATGAAAATAACAAAGAAAATTTCAAAGAAACACTAAAGGAAACAAAAGAAAAATTAAAAGACAAATTATTAAAGAATTTACCCGAAAAAATTCTTCAAAAAACAGTAAACAAAAACCTTAACGTTGAAAAGGTTATAAGTAAGGAATTGGATAAAGCATTAATCAATTTGGGATATGAAATAAATTCAATACCGCAAAAAATTTCAGAAACAAAAAATTCAAGCAATATTGACCTGATTTTGGAAAACTTGAATTCATTAACAAAATCCACTTCCGTATTAACTTTAAATCCGGATCAGTATTTAAGCTCGCTTGAAAATTGGAACGAAGATGCGGAAATATCTTCAGCGATTATTTCTGATCTGAAAGAATATGAAATGGCGTTAAAATTTTTTTTCGAAGAAGATTCAATATATGAAAAACTGGGCATTCCTTCCCCTTTGGGTCCGGAATATTCAGAAACTCAAAAACTAATTGCATACAGAGAATCTAAAATTTTTGAAAGATTTTATGGAGAGATAAAGTTTGTGAAAAAATATGAAAAACTTCCGGTAAGAGAAATTATGGATTTGAAAAACGAATACGAAGATATGATAATGGCGCAATTTGTAGCGGATACATTAAATAAACAGGGAAAAAACTTTAAACGTAATAATAAATATTCGGGAGAATTGGTTGCCTACTTATTAAATCCTTTAGAAAGAGACAACAATGAAAAATTTAAAAAAGAAATTAAAAGTGATATTAAAGATATTAAAGGCGAAAAAACAGATAGAAGTTTTGATTCAAAATATTTTGAATACCAAAAAAATCTTTACGATCAAATTTTAGAGGATCCGACATTAAGGAAAATAGTAAGAATAAATGCAGTGGGAGAGGCGTCCGGAGAAAAAGCTCAGGTAAGTGTAAGAAAACTCCTTAAACACGCCAGTTTTATTTCTGAAATGGATTATTTCAACGACGTGAGATTTTTGAATTTCAAACCTTTAATTGAAGAAATGATTGAAATGGAAACATTAAGTGGTGAAGAAAAAGACGAACGCATAAAATCGTTCATAAACAAACATCGAGACGAATTAATAGCACCTGAAGGATTGATAAATTTAATATATGCATCGATAAGAATCCAAGAGATAGGTGGAAAAGACAAAAGTACACTTCAAACACTCATAGATTCGGGAATGGTGAGTCTTCAAATAATCAACCACAACGAAGGGAAAAACGGAAAAAACTACAAAAAGGCGAGATCGTATTTAATGTCAAAAACAACATTCGAACAAAGAAAAACCATCCATGCTGAAAAAATGGCATTTGTGGATGGAATAAGCGCAATGGACAACACAAGCTTATTATATACCGCGGAATCGGAATCGTCGGAAACCGGTGCGGACAAGGAGGAACTGATTGAGGGAACAGGAGAAATAATAAATGAAGGTCTGGAAATTGGGAAAAAAGTTTATGATAAGGCGAAAAAAATATTTGGGATGGGAGGGGGAAAAGAAGACAAAAAAGAAAACGAAACGGAAATAAATTGGTTTGAAACGGAAATAAGTAATGCTGAAGATTTTTCAAATCTTACACCGACTGAACTCTTAAATAAAATACCAAAAGAAACGATAATCAATGACACCTTCGTTCAAAATCTCGAAACATTAAACCGTGGACAAAAACTTGATACGGAGGATCAAAAGATCCTTTCCGAAAAAATGATTAACGAAGAAACACTTCAAAAAATAACACTTGAAAAAGATTACGAGGAAGAACATTTGGCGGCAAAATATCTTGAGGAGGCCTTCAATCCTGATTTAAAAGACCAAAATATAAGATATTTCAAAAATATCTATAAAGCATCCACTTTGGATGAAAAAAACGAAAAATCTAAAATCGACGATACTTCGGATTTAAATATCCCGAGAATCTCAAACGAAAAAGCGATAAAGTTTATATCGGACAACATAGATTCTGTAAAAACACCCACAACGGTTGGAATTCTAAAACTGTATTTGGAAAACCCGATTCTTCCGGACTCCTCCGAAAAAGAAAAAGAGCTTTATAAAGAGGCCTATACGGCAACATATCGTGAAAATTTGACGGAACCGGATGAGAAAGTCGGTGAAAAATTCAATAAATTTATGATCGCTGGAAATGTGAAAAATATAATGGCATTTGACGAAAAAGATATCGATGCTATGGAATTTGCAAAGGAAAAAAATCCTTTACAACTTGAAAAAGCGCTGACAACTTGGCTTAAAGAATTCGGTTTCGAAGATATTAATAAAGAATTGGCAGCAACAGGGCTAAATTTAAACGAAGAAACAACAAGAAAAAAAGCGATCACCCTTCTTTCGATAATGAGCGAAATGAGAACCCCTGAAACTTTATTATTGAAAGCCAATATAACAAAAACGATCAATAAACAAATGGGGCTTTCCGAAAGCTTCACCGAGAGTATAAACGAAATGGCTGATTTAGCTCTTGGCCTTAAAAAAGCTGAATCGATAAAACAACAAAAAATGGCGATTGACTCGTTTAAAATCGGAATATTCAAAGGAGAAAATCCGAAAAAACCTGAAATGTCGGATAGTGAATTTTATGATAAAATTACAAAAAAAGGATACGAATTATTGGACAATAAAGCCTAAAGTAAACTTACATTTAAAATGGTTGCAAGAATATTTTCTTCTTCACTTAAATTTCCTTTGCAAAGAAATTTCTTACCGGAAAGCTCAATATAGGCGAAAAACTGATCATCACTTTTCGAAGTTTTTAGATCAATTCCATTAATTTGTACATCTTTAAAAGAAAAACTCGGCATGGAAGAAACAACCGACAATGAATAAAGGGGATCCATGCTCGGAGTGTCGTTATCCGCAAACACGTAAGAATAGGTAACTCCCGGCTCGCCGGAATTAATTCCTTCATAATACCACTTCTTGGGATAAACAGCCTTAAAACCGAAGGATTTGCTCTCAAATGCGCTATAATCGGCAAGGTTGTAATCTAAAGAAATAATTCCTGTGGAAGAATTCGATGTTTCATTTAGCATCATCGTCTCATCCACTTCACCGCTTCCTTCTTCGGTTAAAACTTCTTCATCAAAATTTTCCTCAACGGTAAATCCTATAAAACTGAAACTTGTAAGCATCTCTTCAAAAATCCTTTTATTGTCGGAATTAATACTTAGTGCATCGTTTGGAATAAAAGAAATCTTGTAAATTAATCCGTTCCTGTATAAAAACACATCATCTCCGCCGAATTCATTTTCCATCCTTACGGATTCGAGCAAATCCGGTCCGATTTTTGATGAAAATTTGTCAAAATTTGAAATCTCCGGAAAATTGGTAGCGAGATAGTTTTTCAGTGGAGAATCGTTTTGTTCAGAGTCGAATACGGATGGATCATAGCTGAATTGAAATTGAGCAAACTCGATTTTATCGAAAACTTCCCCTTTATCGATTTCATAATTCGGAGAAGTGAATACTATTTTGTTCTCTTCCTCGAGTAATGTGAAATTATCGTAGTATTTTGTCTGAAAACCGAAATCCGTATTTTTGTATTCAACAAATTGTACTTCATTGGAGGGTTCTTCTTGGTCCTTTAATTCTTCAACAACTGAAATTCCGGAAACCGAAAAAAGATTCGTAGATGAATCAAGAGAACCGATAAGCTCCACTTTATTGCCGAGATATTTCGGATCCGAAAGTTTCACAAGAATACTTGAAACGCCGTAAACCTTAAGATCATCGCCGGAAAGTAGATGTGTGCCGGGATTCGGATCATTGGAAGATTGTAGTGATAAAACACCGGAAAGCCTCATAGCTTTAGCGCCACCGTTATCTACGATTGATCCGCAGGAGCTTAAAAATAAACTAAACAATAAAACTGAAGCGAAAAATTTATTCATATTGATTTTGATTAATATTTAAGTGTTTGTAAGCGGATTTTGTAACGATTCTACCACGAGGAGTCCTTTCAAGAAAGCCGAGTTGAATGAGAAAAGGCTCATAAACGCTTTCGATTGTGTCTTCTTCATCCTTTACAGCAGCGGAAATAGTGGAAAGCCCAACGGGCCCTCCCGAAAATTTTTGAATAATAACCGATAAAATCTCCCTATCCCGTTCATCAAGGCCCATATTATCGATCCCAAGTTCTTTCAAAGCCGATTTTAAACTTTGCACATCCACCTTATCAAGATCGTGATAAACGGCGTAGTCCCTTATTCTTTTAAGAAGCCTGTTTGCTATTCTCGGGGTTTTTCTTGATGAGCTTGAAAGTAATGTAAGGGCTTCGTAATCGAGCTTTATATCGAGAATACCGGAAGATCTTTTCAAAATTTCTTCAATTTCTTTGTCGCTGTAATTTTGAAAATGAAAAACGTTTCCAAAACGATCCCGAAGAGGGGATGAAAGCATACTAATTTTTGTAGTCGCACCGATTAAAGTGAATTTAGGCAAATTGATTCTCATAGCTCTGGCAGAAGGACCTTTTCCAATAATTATATCTATCGCAAAATCTTCCATGGCGGTATAAAGCACTTCTTCAACGGAACTTTTTAGACGATGAATTTCATCAATGAAAAGCACATCGTTTTCTTTTAAATTGCTTATGATGGATGCGATATCGGAAACTTTCTCAAGAGCCGGGCCCGAAGTAATCTTTAAACTAGCACCCACCTCGAGAGCGATAATGTTTGCCAGGGTCGTTTTTCCGGTTCCGGCCGGCCCGTGAAGTAGTATGTGGTCAAGGGTATCTTTCCTTATCTTTGAAGATTTTATCGCTATTTTAAGATTATTTTTTAAAGTTTGTTGTCCCACGTATTCATCCAAAGTTTTTGGCCTAAGTGAATTTTCAAAAACGGGACTCTCCGAAAGCCCGGGGTTTACCAAATTCTGTTGATCTGAAAAATTACTTTCAATCATTAAAGGGATCTTACGTGATAAATATATTGACGAATTCCTTCCGGATCAGGCGCTTGTTCGAATAAAATGGTCGTTTTCGCCGAAGCGGTTTCAAGAGCGAAGGTTCCATAGTCCAAAAAAGGAATATAAGAAATAAGCCCTTTTTCACTTGTTTTAATATCCTGAATGTCGTTGAGCATTGCCTCGGATTCTTTTCTTTTAAATAAATTCACCCAGTTAACGTGCACAATCCTCTGATTTGTAACGATAAGTTTATCAAGCCAATAAACGATACTTTTGTAAAAAATAATCAAAGAGAAAAACAAAAAGAAAACCAAATTTAAAATCAAAAAAACACTGAAAGGTATAAGTTTTTGAAAAAAATAAAGAGGCAAAAAACAAATTAATACGGCAACAAGTATCTCCAAAAACCAAAAAACAAATGGGGTGGGGTGGTGATGAAACACTTTAAGCGCTCTTTCTCCTTCTCGATAGTCCATAAATAATGATTAATCTCCCTGGAATATTACAATTCGGCACCAAAAAGCGCAAGCATTGCAATTAATAAAAAATACTTAAAAAACCTTGCGAAAAACCCGAATTTAATATAAAACTTCTTTGTGATTGGCCCGAGTAGCTCAGCTGGATAGAGCAGCGCCCTTCTAAGGCGAAGGTCACAGGTTCAAATCCTGTCTCGGGTACCACTGATTTTGCAAAGCAAAATCAATTTGACGATCAAAAAATAAAACAGGCAACAAATTCACAAACAAGTAAACACAAAAGGAAAAATAGCGCGAGATATTTTTTGCAAAAAAATTTAAAAATGTTATAAATAAATCAGCCTCTAACTATAAATATATGTCAGCGCAACCAAGACAATTAGAACAACGAACAAGTACGGTAGAAGCGCTTTCAAACGGAATAGACTTAAGTCAACTTCAAGCCGATTTGGATGCGGTTTATACAAACCAAGAAGTTGAAAACTTCCGTGCTCTGCTTACTGCCGTTACCGACATCGACAACTAAATAAATTACCAACATTTTCTGATTTTCAGCTATGACTAGAAAAGATCTTTCATCATTGGACCGATTTTCATATTCGGGTATAGATTTGCTTAGAGAAAGGAGACCAACAGATGCGGTGGTTAAATCAAAAATTTTATCATGCATTGAAAACCTTCCGGACGAAATAAACCTTCGTCTTTATCGTTTGAGTGAGAACAAAAGAGAACAGATCCTTCACAAGGTTTCTGCAGAGATACAGTCAAAAATTATGGAAATCGTAATTTTAAAAAACTCCGAAAGAACTTCACCCGAATACCACCCGAATATAATGAAAGCAGCGAATCTTTTTTCAATGCCGATAGTATCAACATTACTTGAAACTAATCTTAGATACCATTTATCGATGGTTGAAGAGCCTGATTCGAGATTGCCAATAGAAACACAAAACGTCATCCAAAAAGCTTTGGCGGAATTATCTGAAGACAAAAATAAAACTGAAATAAAAAATTTCCAAGAATTATTAAATTCATTGAGTAAACCAATGTCTCTCGAACTTTTGGGAAGGGTTTTTCAAGGAGCTCATTTGGACCTAACGGAAATTATGAAAAGACTAAAAAGACCAAATGAACTTGAAACAAACGTCTTTTTCGATCTGTTTATTTCAATGATGAATTCGATATCAAAGGTTCTCCTACTTACGAGAATAAAACTGGAACTGATGCTTGTCGAGGAAGGAAGAAAGCGAAAAGAAGAAATTACAGCTGTAATCGAAAACC
>CAYODN010000019.1:0-14260 GCA_964402735.1 uncultured Candidatus Peribacteria bacterium
AGAAGGTCTTACGGCTATTATTTCCGTAAAACTTGCCGATCCACAATATGAAGGCCAAACAAAGGCAAAACTCGGAAATGCTGAGATGAGAACGGCTGTTGAGGCTGTGTTTAACGAGGCTTTTCAACAATTTTTGGATGAAAATCCTTCAGAGGCCAAATCGATTATTGGAAAATGCACTTTAGCGGCTAGAGCAAGGCTAGCGGCGCGTGCGGCAAGAGATACTGTGATTCGAAAAGGTGTTTTTGAAGGCCTAACACTTCCCGGAAAGCTTGCGGATTGTTCAAGTAAAAATCCCGAAGATAGTGAACTATTCATCGTAGAGGGAGATTCCGCAGGAGGTAGCGCAAAACAGGGTCGAAATCGTGAAACGCAAGCAATTTTGCCTCTTCGAGGTAAGGTTTTGAACGTGGAACAAGCTAGGCTTGATAAAATTTTGGCGAATAATGAAATTAAAAATTTCGTGATCGCTCTTGGTACTTCCATTGGTGATACTTATGATTTGGAAAAACTTCGTTATCATAAAATCGTGATCATGACCGATGCCGATGTGGATGGTGCGCATATCAGAACCCTTCTTCTCACTCTTTTGTATAGATTCTTCAGAAATTTGATTGAAACCGGAAAAGTTTATATCGCTCAACCTCCGCTTTTTAAGATCAGTAAAGGAAAAAATGTGAGATACGCTTTCTCGGATGAAGAAAGAGACGAAGCTCTTAAAGAATTCGGTGGTGATGGCCAATCTCAGCCTTATGTTCAAAGGTACAAAGGTCTTGGAGAAATGAATCCCGAGCAACTTTGGGAAACCACAATGAATCCGGATAATAGAATTCTTTTGAAAGTAACAATTGAGGATGCCGAAAAGGCCGATCAGGTCTTTGATACGCTTATGGGATCCGAAGTGTTGCCCAGAAAAAAATTCATTCAGGCTTATGCCAAAAAAGTGGAAAATCTCGATATTTAATAATTCCCTTTACTTTTGCTTTGCCTCTAATTATATTTTACCCACGATTTATTTAAAAAATTATGAGAGTTACAGTAATTAAAAACGACAAAGAATCAAACGAACGATGCATTACAAGATTTAATAAACTTGTACAAGCAAGCCGAAAACTTGTTGCACTTCGTGCTAAAAGATTTCATACGAGAGCCAAGAAAAAATGGCAGGTACGTGATGCCGCCGTTATGAGGGCAAAGTATCGATCACTTAGAGAAAAAACAAAATTCTATTAAGATTCTCTAATGACTTTAAGTCAATTATTAAATGAAGCGTTTTCCTTATTGGGAAACGATAAAATTCTTGAAGCTGAATTGGCCTTAACACACGCACTCGGAGTGGATAAGGTCTTTTTGATTGTGAATAAAGATTTGGAAGTGGAGGAGAGCGAGGCCAATGTTTTCAGGTCTTATGTGAAAAGACTTTCGGAGGGGGAGCCCATATCTTATATCACGAACCAAAGGGAATTTTACGGTTTTGATTTTTTTGTGGATAAAAGAGTGCTTGTTCCTCGCCAAGAAACCGAGGAAATTGTAGACAGGGCTGTGGCTTTTTTCAGGGCGAATACCAGAGGAAAAAAAGTTTATAAAGTGCTGGATATAGGTACCGGAAGCGGAAATATTGCAATTGCCGTAGCGAAAACTTTGGATGATATGCCTGTTTTTGTTGATGCTGTGGACTTATCGGATGATGCTGTGGAAGTGGCGAGACTCAACACCGCTCAACACAATTTGGAGGATAAAGTTGACGTTTTTCAAAGTAATTTGCTTTCAAATGTGAAAGGGGACACGCACTATGACGTGATTTTGGCGAATTTGCCTTATATCGGCACAAAGGAAAACAATTTTGTGGAACCCAATGTAGTGAAATATGAGCCGAATATGGCTCTTTATGCCGGTGAAACCGGGCTTGAACTTTATGAGGAATTATTTTTGTCTTTGATCGAAAAGAATATTACTTTTGAATTGATGATTGGCGAATTCGGTTTTACACAAGGGGAGGCGGTAAGGGAGCTTCTTGATAAATATTTTGAAAAACAATATAAAATAGTGAAGGATTTGGCGGGAATCGAGAGAATTTTTTTAATAAAAGGTGTATGAAAGATAAATTGTTGAAAATTAAAGACGAATTTGCGCATTTGGAAGCCCAGCTTGCAGATCCTTTGATTTTTTCCGATCAGAAAAAATCCATTGAAATAAATCGAAAATATAAATCACTTAAGCCAATAGTGGAGCTTGCGGATAGATATTTGGCGGTGAGTGCGCAGAAGGATGAGGCGGAATCGATACTAGGGGCTGAGGCTGATGAAGAGCTTAAGGAAATGGCAAAAGAACAGTTGAATGAATCTAAGGATAAACTGGTTTTATTGGATGAAGAGGTAAAAGTGGCTCTACTTCCGAAAGATCCCGATGATGATAAAAACTGTATTATAGAAATAAGAGCCGGAGCGGGAGGGGATGAAGCCGGGCTTTTTGCCGGTGAACTTGCTTCAATGTATATAAAATTTTTAGAGAGAAACGGCTTTAAGATTGAGCTTGTCAGTAAAAGCGAGAGCGCGCCATTGGTTATAAAAGAAATAATTTTTTCCGTGGCGGGCGACGGGGCTTATTCATTGATGAAATATGAAAGCGGTGTGCATCGTGTTCAAAGAATTCCTTCTACTGAAAGTCAGGGGCGAATTCATACTTCCACGGCTTCCGTAGCGGTACTTCCCGAGGCTGAAGAGGTTGATGTGGATATAAAAGACGAGGATTTGAAGGTGGATGTGTATAGATCCGGCGGTTCGGGTGGTCAAAATGTAAATAAAACGGAATCCGCTGTGAGAATGACGCATATTCCCACGGGTCTTGTTGTGGTGTGCCAGGATGAAAAATCGCAGATTAAAAATCGGGCTAAGGCTTTATCTATTCTTCGTGCGAGAGTTTATGATTTGGAAAATGAAAAACTTAGAAAAGAAAGAGGCGACGAGCGCCATTTACAGATTGGAACGGGGGATAGAAGTGAAAAAATCAGGACTTATAATTTCCCTCAGGATAGAGTAACCGATCATCGAATCCATCAAAGCTTCAGTAATATTCCTTCAATTATGCTCGGAAATATTGATGATATTATCCAAAGTCTAAAAATTGAGGATCAGGCAAAGAAACTTGCAGCCGCTTAGAATTTGAAGGAGGCGCTACCTTTCGATGTTGTTGGGGCTTCATCGAGTTTTATTTCCGATGTTTCGCTTGTCGGTTTCCCATTTTGATCTACCGGTGTGTCTGCATCAGTTATTTCGGTTACTTTTACGCCTTTGGCTTTTTCAGCTTCGAGGTAGGCGTTGAAATCTTCTTCTGTGTTTCCTGTGAGCAGGTCTCCCATATCGTTTTGCAAGGAGTTTAGCTCTTTTTTTGTTTCTTCTTTAATGTTTTCCGGCTTTTGTAGCGATTCCGGGCCTTTTTGAGGGAGGTTGTTTATTGGCATTTTATTTTTGTTTATTTAATTATCTTTATATTGTATCATTTTTTTCGTTTAAAGTTAATAAAAGAATTATGTTTATAGATACACATGCGCATTTGATGTCGGAGGATTATAAGGACGAAATTTCCGAAATATTGGAAAGGGCTAAAAGTTTGGGAGTTGAACGGATAATTAATATTGGATTTGATCCGGAGAGTAGTAGGGAAGCGGTGAAAATGGCGCATAAATATCCGCAGTGCTTTGCGAGCTTGGGAATTCATCCTTATGATAGCGAAAAATTAAATGCCGATGTAGTGGGGGAGTTTGAAAAACTTATTTCCGAGAATCCTAAAATTGTTGCGATTGGTGAAATCGGGCTTGATTATTTCAAGTGTGATGTGTCTAAGGAAGTTCAAAAAAATGCATTTCGAGAGCAGATAAAAATTGCTAAGAGGACTTCCCTACCGATTATTGTTCATAGTAGGGATGCGGATGATGATACTTTAAGTGTGCTTGATGAGTTTTCGGATCTGAGGGTCGTTTTTCATTGTTTTAGCGGGAATTTGGATTTCGCAAGGAAAATTTGGGATAGAGGTTTTTACACATCCTTTACCGGAAATATTACTTATCCGAAAGCGGATAATATACGAGAGGTTGCTAAAAATGTACCTATTGATAAATTTATGATTGAAACGGACTGTCCTTGGCTTGCTCCTCAGGACGTTCGTGGGCAAAGGTGCGAACCGGCCCATGTTGTATCTGTTGCGAAGAAAATTGCGGAGATACGCGGGGTGGGTCTTTCTGAGGTTGAAAAAATATCTACGGAGAATGCTTATAATTTTTTTCAAGGGCTGAAATAAATCTTAAATATCCGACAGTGCGGAGAGAATTTCTTTGTGAATACTTGGGCTAAGTATTTTTGAGAATCCCATTTTCTCGGCTTCTTTAAGGCGTGTTTCCATGTGGGAAATTTTGCGGAGTTCGCCGGAAAGGCCCATTTCTCCAAAAATAATCGTGTTTTCGTTGATCGGTTTTTTTAGGAGAGATGATGTGATTGCTGCGGCTACGGCTAGGTCTGCGGCTGGTTCTTTGAGTTTTATTCCACCTACCACGTTTACAAATACATCTTGGTTTTGAAGGTTTAATTTTGCGTGTTTTTCAAGGATTGCTATAAGAATTTGCAGACGATTTAAGTCGAATCCGGTTGCGGTTCTTTTTGGAAAGCCGAAATTTGAGGTTGTAGTGAGGGCTTGCACTTCAACGGTGAAGGGACGAAGGCCTTCCATTGCAACTGTTATTGCACTTCCGTAAGCGTTTTTTTTGCGCCCTTCCAAGAATTGTTCGGATGGATTTTTGATTTCTTTAAGGCCTTTTTCTTTCATTTCGAAAATCCCCACTTCATTGCAGGATCCGAATCTGTTTTTTGATGATCTTAAAATTCTGAATTGTTGAAAACGGTCTCCTTCAAGGGAAATTACAGTATCAACTAGGTGTTCGAGTACTCTTGGGCCTGCAAGATTTCCGTCTTTTGTGACGTGTCCGATGATTATTATGGCTATATGCTGCGCTTTTGCGGTTTCGAGAAGTCGTTCGGTGCAATATTTTATTTGCGTGATTGAGCCTGAATTTGCTTGAATATCAAGCGAAGAAATCACTTGAATCGAGTCGAGAATCGTAAGAGTCGGCCTCTCGGTTTTCATGGTTTCGATAATCGTTTCGAGATTATATTCAGAGAGGGCCAGAAGTTTTTCTTCGTTTATGCCTAGCCTCTCTGCTCGGTTTGAGATTTGTTCCAAGGATTCTTCCCCTGAAAAAAGGAGTACTTTGTGATCTTTTGAAATAGCTCCGGCTATTTGGAGGGTGAGAGTGGATTTTCCGATTCCCGGTTCGCCTGAAAAAAGGATTAGCGAGGAAGGCACAATTCCGCCTCCGAGTACCCTGTCAAATTCTGAAATTCGTGTTTGGTATCTTGAAAAATCGCTTTTTATTCCGCTTAATTTTTGGGGAGTTTTGGGAGATAATTTTGCTGAAAGTTTTCGAGGTGTTATGGAAATCGTTTCTTCAACAAAAGAATTCCAAGCTTCGCAGGAAGGGCATTTGCCAATCCATTTGGGGCTCTCCGCGCCACAAGCGTTACATATGAATTTAGTCTTTTCTTTCAGCATTTTTGATTGTTTTTAGGTAAAGTTCTTCATGTAAAGTGGCCATTTTTTTTGCGTCGAAATATTCTATTGCTCGAAGAAATCCTTTTTCAGCCATTTTGTTTCTGATTTCGGGATATTTTATAAGTTTTAAAAGTGCGTTTTCGATTGCTTTGCTGTTTTTTGAGGGCACAAGGATTCCCGTTTCTTTGTCTACGATGATTTCGGGTATTCCGCCCGCTATTGTACCGATTACAGGCAGGGGAGTAAGCATCGCTTCCACGTTTACAAGGCCAAAAGCTTCTCTTAGGGATGGCAAAACGAAGATATCCGATGATTTATATATTTTGTAGATATTAGGCATCTTACCAAGCAAAATTGTGTGATTTTCGACTCGTAATTTTTTGATGAGTTTTTCAAGATTTTCCCTGTTGTTTCCTTCTCCTGCAAAGACGAACTTTAGGTTTGGAAAGCGCTTTACTATTTCGGGGATCGCGTTTATGAGATAGGCTTGGCCTTTTCTTTCGTGGAGTTCCGCTACACAAAGTACAATTAATGTGTCCGGTTTTGCCTTAAAAAGTTCTATTTTGATTTCGTTTCTTTCTTCTTCGGTAAATCTTAGAAGTTGGGATCTCCAAAGGGTTGTATCTATTCCGTTGTGAATTACCCTGAGTTTTTTTGAAATTTGAGGGTAAAGTTTTTTCATCAGAAGTTTGTTTTCGTTTGATACCGTGATGATTTTTGAGATCTTTTTAAAACTTCTAGTTTTAAAGATGCGTTTTATTGGTGAAACTTTAAATGGGTCGTGTTCCGTTGTTATTATCGGGATGTCTTTGATTGCGCTGAAGGCCATTCGTCCCGCTACCGGGTTCCAAAGTTGAATATGAATCAGGTCGGGTTTTTCGGATTTGATGATTTTCTTGAGATTCGTATAGTGCCTTAAGTCGTGCTTGTGGATTACTTTTTGTCTTATTACTTTTATCCCTTCGTTTTCTATTTTGCTTGCGATTTTGTCGAGAGATTTGTAGGAGGAAAGAACAACAATCGGTAAAAAAAGTTCTTTGTTTAAGAATTTAAGCAGTAAATAGAGCTGATTTTCAGCTCCTCCCGTTTGGGGTGTGTCGGTGTAAAATAAAATTTTTTTCATGCCTAAACAGTGGCATTTTTATACTTTTATTTCAAGTGTTCTTTGAAAGTTTGAATATCGAAAGTTTCAAACAATTCTTCTATTTTTGCTCTTATGCTAAAGATTAAGTCGAATTCCAAAAACAAAGTATTATAGGTTTTTTCTTGTTCTTCAAGACGTTTCTCAACTTCTGCGAGTTTTTGTGTTTGATCCTTTAATTCTTTTGTTTTTGTAATTAGTGTTTGGAGGTGTTGTTGTTGAATCGACAAATCTCTAATTTGAATGGTTAGTGTGTCGATAATTTGAATTCTTGGATTTGAAATCAAGTTTTCTCCTTGGCTTAACTCTGTTTTTAGTAATTCGATTTGCTTGAGTCTTTTTCGGGATTTTTGTTTTTCTTTTGTGTACAAGTTTTGAATTGTTTCTCTTGCTCTTCTTATTTCTCCGGGAGAAAAAAGTCCGCTTTCCTTAATTTCCGAGATTGTTTTTTTAATTTTTTCGATTTCATACTTTAATTCTTCTCTTTCTAAGGCTGATTGTGCCATTTCTTCTTCCATTTTTTCCAATACAAAATGAGCGTTTTCGGCGCTAATTTCAACTTCATCGATTAATCTGTATAATAGAGATTCTTCGGTTTTTCCGCTTTCTTCAGTTATTTGTAAAAACCTTGTTAATATGTCTCCTTGATTTCTTTCTGCCATTTTCTTTTGGTTTAAGAAAGTTCTTTTATTTCCAATATTCGGGAAATCAGTTCTTCGTAACGGTTTTTCACTTCTTCCATTTTTTCTTTGAGTGTTTTGAGTTTTTCCTTTGTTTGTGCAATTTCGTTTTCAAGATTTAATTCGGAAATATTTTCATCACTCATTTTTTCAAAAAGTGTTTGTAGATTTTTCATTAGGATCTTTGCGTCTCTGATTTTCTTTGCCGTTTGATCGATTTGAGGGAAAACTTCAATTTCGCTACTGGTTTTTCCTTGTGATAGTTGACACAAAAACTCTGTGTTTAGAGTAACTAAAATATCGGATAAGTCTTTTATAATTTGGTTTAATTTTTCAAATATTTTTTCTTGATCGTTATTTAGCTCAATTATTTCAGCTTCCGAGAAAATACCGAGTAGTTCGGTTTCGATTTTTTCAATCGTGGCGATATCTTCTTTTTGTTTTTCTTTGAGAGAAATAAGATTATTTAGTAATTCAGTTGTTGTTTGAATTTCCGCGTCAAGTTGTTTGATTTGTTCGATTTTTGAATCAAATAACTTATTTAATTTTCTTTGGTTTTCAATCATTATTTCAATCAGAGATCTTGGGGATATGTACTCTTCGCTTTTTGAATCGGTTTGATCCGGCTCTTCCTTAATCACAGAATTGTCTTCGAGTTCTTGTTCGTCCGCTTTTTCTTCAGATACAAAGTTTTCTTCCGGTTCTTTTTCGGTTTCAGTTTCGGAAACGATTTTTTCTTCGGTTGCAGCGGATTCTTCAGCTTCTTCTTGGTCCGCTTCTTTTTCAAGTATAAAATCTTCTTCCGACCCCTTTTCGGCTTCAGATTCGGAAACGATTACTTTTTCACAATCTTCTTCATCTTCGGCATCTTCCCCGGCTTCGGCGTTGTCTTCGGGTTCTTGATTTTCCGCTTTTTCTTCACTCAAAAAGCTTTCTACCGATTTTTGTTCGGTTTCAGGTTCGAAATCGATTTCGTTTTTTTCATCTTCGATATCTTTGGTATCCTCGGTATCCTCGGTATCTTTGGTATCTTTGGTATCCTCGGTGTCTTCCTCGGCTTCAGCGTTTTTTTCAGCTTCTTGGTCATCCGCTTTTTCAATTGGAGAATCGTCTTCGAGTTCTGTTTCCTCTTTTTCTTCAATTTTTGGTGCTTTGATTTGTGCTTGAACCGCTTTTATTGCAGATGCGATCAATTCTCTATGATATTCGGCTGTTTTTGAAACGTAGTTTTCAATATCGATATCTCTGACGAATGAAAGTCCGTTGTGGTGATTTTCGTTTAAGTATGATGCAATTTCGTTGGGATTCAATCCTTTATCAAGCAGAGATTTTAGATCGTAAAGCTCTTTTCCGGAAAATTTTTCGTATTTTTGAGATTGGTCTCGTGTTTGGATTTCGAGTAGCTTTTCTTCCAATGAAAACAGAAAATATGTAAATTTTTCCGCTTCACTAATTTCTTGTATCTCAGCCATTTCCGGGAGTTTTTCCATATAATTTTCGGACAACAATTCAGTGGCCGTTCCTTTTTCAAGTTTCTGAACTGAATCGTCTAAAAATTGTCTTATACAAGATAGAATTTCAATTTTTTCTTCGTTTGTTTCCGTTCCACTTTCTTTTGTGATTTCGCTTCTCAATTCAAATATGTGTTTTTGAAAAACTTGTGTTAAGTCTTTGTATGTGGATTCTTTGTCCGGGCTTAGTTCTTCAAAGGTATCGATCAATTTGCCTAAAAATTTTGTTAAGTATGGGCTTGCAAAAGCAAAATGGTCTCTTTTGGTGAATATTTTTAATGCTGATTTTAATTTTAAAATTTCTTTTGAAATTTTAGATAGAAGTGTTTGTGAAAAATATTCCGAACCGCTTGAAATTAGGCTTATTATAGGGGTTTCGTCCAGTTCTTCGGGAAGTCTGAATGAGTTAAGTGTTCTTTGTTCTATCTCTGCGTTGAAATCTCTTACTATTACATTGAAAGATGTTAGTTTACATATTTTTCTAGTTTCGGCCAGTATTTCCTTGATTTCTTGAAAAAGTGATGTAAGTGATTTCTTAACGTCTGTTTTATCAAGCTTCCATTCGTCTATAATTGCTTTTAATTCTCTTAACTTTTGGTCAAACACTAATGTTTTTTTTGAAGTTTGCATGGAAACGGGGAATCCGTCTTTTGTTTTTTGAAAAATGTTAGAAATTTCAAGAAGAAGGAAGTGTTTTACGTTTTCCTCCGTAAGAATTGTTTTTGAGTTTTCTATTGGACTTTGAATAGGCATGTTTTTTGAATTTAACAGTGATTGATAATAAATCTTTTTGTTTTTTTGTCAAGCTTTTGTTTACAAAAGGGCCCAGTTTTATTTTTTTGATTCTCTTTGGCTTATGAATAAAAATTTTTTCGAGCAACGGTTTGCTTTCTCCTGCGGAAAGCAAACCTCGTTTCGCAAAAAACGCAAAATCCATCGATTTTGACCAAGCCGTTTTTTGCTCAAAAGTGCTCTCAAAAATCCCCATTCATAAGCCATTAATTTGGTTGCGTAAAAACTTAAGGCCTTTTTAGTTTGTTTTTTGTGCGGTTTTTTGAAGAGTTTTTCCCGCCAAATAGCCTGTGGCCCATGCGGCCTGCAGATTATATCCGCCTGTAAAGCCATCAACGTTTAATACTTCTCCCGTGAAGTAGAGATTTCTTATTAGTTTTGATTCCATGGTCTTTTCATTTATTTCTTTTGTGTCGATTCCTCCGGCTGTTACAAATTCTTCGCCGCTTAATCTTTCCGTTATTTCAAGTTGAAAGTTTTTAAGGATTTCAATAGTGCGGTTTATTTCTTTTTTTCCGGTTTCATGTGCTTTTTTGTGCGATGGTGAGAGCTTTTTTGCGAGCGATTTAGGTAAATACTGTGCCAAAATGTTTGTAAATTCGCTTTTCTCATTTTTGCACTTTCCTGTGATTTCGTTTTTCAGGTCTTCAAACTTAATTTCTGGGCAAAAATCGATTTTAAGAGTAGCGGATTTTTCTTTTGAGATTTCGTCAAAGGCGGCCATTGCGCTTAGTGCAAACACTCCCGGTCCGCTTATTCCTTTGTGTGTGAAAATAAAATCGCCGGTTATTTCGTGTGTATTCGTTGTTTTTAAAGTGAGGCGTTTGGCTTTAAAACTGATACCTGCGAAGTCTTTTGTATCCGCACAAACAAGAGAGTGAAGGCTTCCCACCGTTTCAATTATCGTGTGGCCGAATTTTTTCGCTGTTTTGTAGCCGATTTCTTCGATTTGACGCTTTACATCGTATTTTCCTCCGCAACTTATAATTATTTTTTTCGCTAAAATTTGTGTTGTTGTTTTTCCGTCGAATGTTTCCACAATGAAGTTACTCTCGTGTTTTTCAATATTAAAAACTTGGGTGTTAAATAGAATTTTTGTGTTTTGAAGAAGTTTTTCAAAGACCGAAACGATATCTTTTGATTTATTGGAAACTGGGAACACTCTGCCGTTTTCTTCTGTTTTTAGTGCTACTCCATGATGCTCAAACCAATCCATAACTTTTTCGGGTGAAAACTCATATAGTGCGTATTTTAGAAAATTTTTTGATCTCGGGTAATTATTTAGAAGAGTTTTTATATCTTTTTCGTTGTTTGTGAGATTGCATCTTCCTCCACCGGTGATGAGTGTTTTTTTGCCTATCTGATCGTATTTTTCAATGATCGTAAGGTCTGCGTTCGGATTTTTTTCGAGTATCTGCGCGGCTGCCATTAGGCCCGAAGCGCCCGCTCCCACTATCAAAATTTCTGTTTGCATTGTTTAAATGTCTTATATAAGAGCAGTATACAATTTTCTTGACTTATTTGTGAACTTGAAATAATATTGGTGTGCAAATAATCACCATAATAAAAATGAAGCTTATAGCTCATGTCGATGCTGATTCGTTTTATGTTTCTTGCGAAAGAGTGCGATCTCCAAGCCTTATCGGCAAGCCCGTTTGTGTTTTGGGCAACCAGGGAGCGATCGTCATTGCAAGAAGTTATGAAGCGAAAAAGACGGGTGTTAAAGTCGGTACTCCCGTTTGGGAGGCTAAAAAGATGTATCCCGAGATGATTTTTATAAAACGGGATTTCAGATGGTATTCGGTTTTATCCGAGGCCATGCAAGAGACTCTTTTTAAGTTCTCCGATACTATCGAGTACTATTCCGTCGATGAAAGTTTTGTCGATTTGGGTGAGTTTCGCGGTGATGTGCATATTTTGGCTGCGGAAATCCAAAATGCTGTAAAACAAAATACGGGGCTTCCTGTGAGTGTTGGCATTTCACTCACTAAAACTTTGGCAAAAATAGCCTCGGATAAAAATAAGCCACTTGGTATCTGTGTCGTTTTGAGGGACGACTTAAGCTTATTTTTGGCCGATACCTCGGTATCCGAGGTATCCGGGATAGGGGTAAATCTTGAAAAAAGGCTTACCCCTATCGGCATAGTTACGGCGAAAGATTTTATTTCAAAGGATAGAATTTTTATAAAGAAGATTTTAAACAAACCCGGGGAGGTGCTTTGGTATGAGCTTTCGGGTCAATCTGTTTTGCCTGTGCGAAAAGAGCGTCCTCAAAGGAAGGGAATTTCCAGGGGCGGAAGTCTTTTTGGGGCTAAGTCTGAAAAAAACATTGTTTTTGCTTTTATGGTTCGCAATATCGAGAAACTTTGCGATGCTCTTTTAAAACAAAAAATCGAAATAAAGAACTTGGTTCTTCTACTTGTTACTGATTCCGGTTTTTTTTTGAAAGGAGAGGGGATTTTGATTGATTTTACAAACTCTTTTTCGGTGATTTTTGATGAATTTAAAGCCATTTTTGCTCGCATTTTTTCTTCAATTTATAAGTATAAAGGGCTTCATGTGATGGGTTTAAATATTCGAAATTTTTCACCGAAACAACTTTCAATTTTTGATTTTTCGGGTGAAAAAGGGCGAAAGCTTTCGGATATTCGTGAATGTGTTCTTAAAAAACATGGACTTTTTGCTATAAGGTCGGCCAATACGGCTTTTATAAACGATGTTTTTCGTGATGATGCTAGTAATTTTGAAATTTCGGATATGGATAAAAAGTTTTGTTTTTAAAATTTTTTAATATGTGTCTTTCGGCTTTGAGATTTTCAAAATTCGAGTTTTTAGATAGTTCTTTAAAAGAGAAAAATTTAAACGTGTCAGGTGATGAAGTGTTGGTTCGTTTATCGGATAAAGAGGCTTTTTTGCCTGTGGGATCTTCAAATGGCACTTTTCTTGCAAAATGGGGAATGTCTTTTAAAAATTTCACAAGGCCTCTTCGTTTTTGCAGGACCGAATCTTTGGAATCGGGTAAGTGGGCTTCTTTTTCTCCCGTTCTTGTTGAAATTCCGGTTTCTTTGGCTCTTTCGATGGGTGTTTGGTTTCAGGTGAGAAAGGCTATTTCAGGCGTTTTGATTGAAAACTTTGCAGGAGATATGTGTGTTTTTATTTTAACAAAGCCATCTACTCATTATTTTGAAGTGATGACAGGGGCAAAAAGAATGCCTGTTTTGATAAATCAAATTTTATAGTGTAGAATCAAGGAAAATTTTTAATCAAAAAATATGAGAACAAATGTTTTCGGTTTCAAAAAAATTGTACTTTTCTTTGTTTTTATCATTCTTGCATGGGGTGTGTTTTCGGGCTTTGGAATTGTGCCTGCGGGATACAGAGGTGTTCATTTGAGGTTTTCCGCTGTTACGGGAAAGATATTCAATGAAGGTCTTTATTTCAAAATTCCTTTTATCGAAGATGTTAAGCTTATGACTATTAAAATCGTAAAGATGTCGGCCACTTCGGATGCGGCTTCAAGCGATCTTCAAACTGTTGCTTCAACAATAGCTGTAAACTATCATCTTGAGCCTGCGAAAACGGCTTATGTATACCAAAATATTGGAAGAGATTATGAATCTTCTTTGATTGCACCGGCGATTCAGGAAATAATAAAAGCCACTTCAGCCACTTTTACGGCGGAACAATTGATTACAAAAAGAACCGAAGTTCGCGAGGCTATGAAAAAAGCCCTTGAATCCAAACTTAGTAGGCATGGTGTGATTATTGATGAGTTTAATATTGAAAATTTTCAATTCAGTGAGTCTTTTAATGTTGCAGTTGAGGCAAAAGTTTCCGCAGAACAGCAAGCTCTTGCAGCAAAAAATAAGCTTGAACAAATTAAATTCGAGGCGCAACAAAAAATAGAGTCTGCGAAGGGAAGCGCTGAGGCTATAAGAATCGAAGCTGAGGCTCTTTACCAAAATCCTGCGGTGCTTGAGCTTAGAGCTATTGAAAAATGGGATGGGGTTCTTCCGAAAGTTACGGGAGAAGTTGTTCCGTTTATTAACGCTCTTGATTAGTTCTATTGAGTTTTGATCAATAGTCCTTTGTGGTCCGATTCAAGTTTCTTCGTGATTGCGATATTCAAGGGGAAGTTCGCGAGTGCGTGATCTATGGGTATGTACCAAGGTTTGTATGTGCCCCATGTGTAATTGTTTTTTTCGAAATATTTTTCGAAATGTTTTCTGAATGTGCCAGAGTAAATCGTGTTGTTGAAATCTCCTACGAGCAAAAACTTCTCCTCTTCAAGTGAGTTTATAAAGTCATTTATTTGTAAAAAATATTTGAGATTCATTTGTCTTTTTGTCGGAGTTAATGGGTCCATTGCGTGTATTCCGATAAATGTGAAATTAGGAAATTTTGCGCTTATGAATTTGGGAATTGTTTCGTTGTGAATTTTTATGTCCGTAATTTTTTCTTTCGAGAACATAACAAAAGAATTCGGGCCTTCGTTAAGTTCCAGAATCGGGTCGCCCAAATGTATTTTTAATTCT
>CAYODN010000020.1:0-13973 GCA_964402735.1 uncultured Candidatus Peribacteria bacterium
ACAATTCGGTTGCGAAGTAATTGAAATGAACTGCGAAAAAACCGGAATTTTCCCAACCGCTTATGCTGATGATTTGCCCGGTTATTTTCAACAAAAAATCAAGGATGCAATTAAAACTGCTAAGTTTGCAAAAGATATGAGTGTTGCTGCTGTTCGAGTGACCGGTCAAAAATTGAAAGAGGCTTATGATGGTTCCGGAGCTCATGAAGCCATTAAAGATGGAGCTCAGATTGTAAATGGCGGTCTTGAAATAGTGAATTCGGGTGTTGAAGTTTCAATTTATGGCGTTCAGGGAATTTATTTTGGAGATACCGATCTTAAGGATATGCAAAGAAGAATCGAGCAGGAAAAACAGGAACTTTATGAAAAATTTTTGAAGGGAACGCTTGGAAAAGATCAATACGATGAGATGATTCATCAGGTTGATCAGTTTCAAAAAAATACAGGCACTTTTATAAACAATATGTCGGAATTTGCGGGTGATATGACCGGAATTCTCACAAAACCGGAGGTTGGAAAATTTGTTAAAAACGTGACTCGAGGTGTCGGAAATGAGGCTAAAAAAGTGCTTGATACCGCTACCGATTTTACGAAAAATTTAGCGATTGTGATGCATCCGGAAACGAGCAAAGAAGATACAAGAAAGGCTTTGATCGATATTTATACAGCACTTAAAGCTGTGAAAAATGAAAAAGGCGAATATGTTAATGTTGAAATGCCGGATTTGATTGAACTAGCTAAGGAACAAGCCAAAAAAGAGCTTGGTCTTTCAAAGGATGAGGAAAAAAAGTTTGTTGAACAGTTAACTGAAATTTTTGAGGAAGAGCTCAAAGGAGGCGAAATTAAAAAAGATGAACCTAAGAAAAACGAGAAACCGACAGATCCTTCCGTTGATGCTATTGCGAAAATTTTGGCTACACCCGGACTTTCCGAAGAAGAAAAGGCCGATTTGATTTTGGTTGAAATTGTGAAGGGTGTGCCTTCAATGCAAAAAGATAATAAGGATGGCACAAAAGGAAATATTTTGGATGTTGATGGGGATGGCGTAATAAATGAAGATGATAATTGTCCGCAGGAATCAAATGCCGATCAGGGCGATTTGGACAATGATGCAATCGGAAATGTCTGTGATCCGGATTGCAGTGGCGATAGTGATAATGATGGATATTGCAATGAAGTGGATAATTGTCCGAATGCTGAAAACTCCGATCAAAAAGATTCAAATGATAATGGCGTGGGTGATGTTTGCGATGATAGCGCGCCTCCATTATCCGAAGTGGAAAAAGATTTGGAAGGTGAACTTACTATAACGGAAGTAAACGTTACTGAAGCGGCTCGTGCGGAGCTTACGGCACAAGGATGCGATGTCGCGAGTCTTGAAGAAAAAGAGGGAACAAAAAACCCTACACAAGTGAAATTACAGCCAAAAACCGAAGATACGGGAAATATTTATTTATATTCTCAAGGAGAAGAGATAAATGTGCCTTTTGTTTATGAAGATGGAGTTGTAAAAGGTTCTTCCAATAATGATGGGGCGAAGGTGGAAATTAATATGGACTATAATTCGGGAAAACCGTCGGGGGATTTGCATGTAGAATATCTTGAGGGACAGGTTGAGTTGAACGGAGAATTGTCATTTTAGTTTTATGCATCCATATTTGTATTTTTGGGGACTTAAAATTTCGGCCTATACTTTGTTTACTATTTTGGCGCTTATAGTGGTTTCTTTTTGTGGTTATTTTTTCGCATTAAAACGAGGTTTTACTAAGCGAGACTCGTTTGTAATGATTTTTTCGATGAGCATCTCCGCCTTTTTGGGAGCAAGAATTTTTAATTTTTTTGTGAATTATTCTTATTATGAAAACGATTTTTCTCGACTTTTCGAAATTTCAACAAGAGGTTTTTCTTTATATGGAGGTGCTGTTTTTTCTGTTTTGTCGGGACTTTTTGTTGCGTGGAGGCGAAAACTTAATTTAATGAGGTTTGCAGATACCATGACTCCTTTTGTGGGTCTTGGAATTGTGCTTATGAGAGTTGGATGTTTTTTGAACGGATGTTGTTTCGGCAAAGAAACGGATTTTTTGTTTGGAGTTGTTTTTCCAAAATTCAGCCCCGCACATATTCATCAACTTAGTGGTTCTCTTTTTGGTACTTCAAATATTCAGCCTGTGCATCCAACGCAACTGTATGAGATGTTTTTTGTGCTTTTTTGCGTAGTTTTCGCTTTTTTTGCCTTGAAACGAAAATTTCGGGACGGGACCGTTTTTTTGATTTGCGGTGCTCTTTTTTCGGCTTTCAGATGGATTAATATGTATTTTAGAGAACTTAATTATTCGGATTTCGTTGTTTTTATTGCTTATCCGGCTTTTTATTTTTCGATTATTTGCCTTTGTTTAGGCGTATTGTGGGTTTTGAACAGAAGAGTGGGAAAGTAATTGATACTAAATTTTGACATTCGTTTGACAATGTTTTGCGTTTGTTTTATGGTTTTTTTCTGTTTAATATTTCTTTATGGATGCGAGGTGGGGACAAATTGATAAAAGTGCAAGTCGTTTTGCTTATTTGAGCGACGAAGATCTTTGGAAATTAAAAGATTCCGGAGATAAGCAGGTTAAGGAGTATTTGCTTATTCGTTCAAAAGGGCTTGTTTTTGATTTTGTAAAATCTTTTGTAATTCGTTTTCCTTCTTTGAGTTATTTGAGGGACGATTTAACTCAGGAAGCAATGCTGGGACTTTATGAAGCTATTGAAAGATTTGAGTATGATAGGGGGTTTTTATTAGCTACTTTCGCTTATCATTGGATTCGGGCTTATGTTTTTAGATTTGTTTATGATAACAGAAGAATCGTGCGCATTCCAAGAAATTTGCAATTAAAGTTGTCCCGTTGTTTTTCGGATTATTTGAGCGGTAAAAAAGTTGCTCCCGGAGGGGAAAAAACATTAAGATATTTTTTTGCAGGTGATTTTTTTTTAGATCAAAGTGTAAAGGATGATGATGAGGAGGAGGGGGATTCTATTAAGAAGGATTTTTTGAAATCAGGCAGTATTATTGATGAGGAAGCTTTTTTTTCGGAGCAATTTTCAAGGTTTATTGAACGTGTGGAAATTTTGATAAGAGAAAACTTTCCGAATAAAATTGATAAAATGAGGGATATTTTTTATTCAAGAGTTCCGCTTGATCAACATGGGGGACTAATGACTTTGGATGCGGTAGGTATAAAATACGGGATTACAAGAGAAAGGGTTCGACAATATGAAGCACAAATCATGGAATTAATAAAAAACGATCCGGAAATTATGAAAATTAAGGAAGAATTAATCAGCTGATTATGTATGAAGGATTTTTTAAAATAGAGAATTCCGGTGTTGAAAGGCTTTTTGGCGGGGAGGCAGAGCGTTCTCTTTGGCAACGGAAAAAGATTGGAGATAAAAAGGCAATGGAACAGCTTTTATTCTTACATAATAAGCTTGTTTTTGATGTTTTGAATAAAAATTTCCGTGTTTCTTACAGTTTACGTTCGTTGAAAGAAGATTTGGAACAAGAGGGTTTTTCCTCTTTGCATAAAGCAATTTTGTATTTTGATCCCGATCGTGGAATCAAATTCTCCACATATGCGCATAAGTGTATAAGAAATGATATTTTCTTTTTTTTGTGTAAGATGAAGAGGGCGGTGTCTTTTCCTCCTCAAGCTTTTATAGGAAAAGACGGTATACGCGGGGATGCTTCTGAACTATGTTTGTTTGATTCTTCTGCTGAAATCGTTGATTTTGATTCTTCCACTTTTCATGATGATTTGCCAAGTTCCGGTATTGAGTCTTTTGAGGTTTTTGAGTGGCGAAGAAGATTTTTTTTAGAAATGTCGGATTTATTGGATGATTTGTATGTAAAAAATAAAGATCTTTTAAATAATACTTTTTTTGAAAGACTCGGGTTTTTTTCAGAAGACTTCGAAGGCAAACATTGGGGTGAGATTGGTGAAATTTGCTCCGTTTCTCGTGAAAGAATCAGACAAGTTTTCAATATTATATTGGATGCGATAAAAAAGGATGAATTAATTATGAAAATGCTTGAGGATTTCTAGCCTTTTATTAAGCGTTCCGTTTTTCTTTAAATATAATGGAAAAAAAAAGAGATTTCGAAATTTTATGAAAAGATTTGTTTTTATATCGTTTAACGAGGAATAGGAGAGAAATTTAATCTTCCGAAAGAAAGGGCTTAAAAAAGTTGAATCAAGATTATTGGGTTTTATAAAGAGAAATAAAGTGTTTTTGGACTGCTTGATTGATCTTATTTAGCCTTTTTAAGTTTTTATAAGCTGATTTTAATAAACTTTTTTTTCTTTTTTAGCTTTTTTGTCTTGTTTTGGCTTTTTTGTTTCTTTCTTTTTATCTTGTCCTTTTCCCATGGATTTTTTTGATAATAAATATTGTTTAAAATATATCGAATTGGAGAAATTTTTCCAAGGTTTTAATTTTAATTTAAAAGAAAAAGTATGATGTTTTTCAATTTCGGTAAGGTCTTGGAATTTTTGGATTTTTTGGTTTTCCTAAAATTTGAGCTGTGTTGTGTTTCTCGTGAAATAATAAGGAAGGTTGACTTCGTTTTTAAATCTATTCTTTCGAAAGATTCTGCGAAAATAAATTTATTTCCGGTTTTCAATAAAATTTAGATGTTGTATCTTTTGTGTTGTCTTTTAAACCTTAATTTATTATGAGTGATACTTTGACTGATGCTAATCAACCCGAATCTTCGGATTCAGGCGTGACTTTTTACATTCATTGCGACAACAATCCTGAGCTTGGTTTGTCTTCAGAATTAGTACAGACGCTAATTGATAATTGCGGGAATTTGGTTAAAGTCGTTTATTCTCTTGATCTTAAATAAGGCCATTCCAGTTTATTTCTTTTGCTCCGTTTTCTTTTAAAAAGCTGTTGCACTTTGAGAAGTGTTTGCAGCCGAAAAAGCCTGCATAAGCGGAAAGAGGGGAAGGGTGTGGGGCTTTTAAAATAAAGTGCTTTTTTTCGTCGATTATTTTGCCTTTTTCCTGCGCATATCTGCCCCAAAGCATAAAAACGATTTTTTCTTTTCTTTCGGAAACGGCTTTTATTACAGCATCGGTGAAGGTTTCCCAGCCTTTTTTTTGATGAGAACCCGCTTGGCCCGCCCTTACAGTAAGTGTTGCGTTGAGAAGTAATACTCCTTGGTGGCTTAGATTATCAAGGTTTCCCGTTTGGGGCATTTTTATTCCCAGGTCGGATTCGATTTCTTTGTAGATGTTTACGAGTGATGGTGGCTTCTGGATTCCTTCGTTTACGGAAAAACAAAGTCCGTTGGCTTGGGAAGGCCCGTGATAAGGATCTTGTCCTAAAATAACGACTTTCACGTCTTCAAATGGGCAAAAATCAAAGGCTCTGAAAATGTTTTTGCCTTTCGGGTAAATTTGATGGCTTAAGTATTCGGTTTTTACGAAATCGATAAGAGTTTTGAAATAATCTTTTTCAAATTCGTAGGAGAGTACTTTTTTCCATGATTCGTGAATTTTTATTTCAGGCATAAATACTTGATAATTCGGGGGAAATTTTATATAAATTTGTCTTACTTCTTTTTATAAAATATATGGCAAGTGAAGTTTTCGCAAGAGAGGAAGGGAGAGTCCTTAAGCGCGAAGATTACTCAAAATTTTCGGATAGTGAAATTTGGGAACTTCGTGATAAAGGGGATAAAGGTGTTGTTGATTGGCTTGTTGAGAAGCATTCGAGGCTTGTTTATTATGTTATTAATAAAAGGTGTTATAAATATAAATTAGACGAACGTTATTCTAAGGATTTAGAGCAGGAGGGCTTGTGTGGACTTTTACATGCTATTAAGGTTTTTGATTTTTCAAGAGGAAACGCTTTTTCAACTTGTGCGGAATATTGGATTAGGTGTTATTTGAATCTATTTTTGTCAAAAAGTGTGAATTTAATAAATGTCGATCCTCATTTGTACCGGGTTATTTTTAATGTTAATTCCGTTATTTCTCGGGTGATGGCTCTTGAAAATGAAATGCCGGATTCCGAGAGGTTGGCTGATATTACGGGTTATAGTGTTACTATGATTAATATTGCCAGAAATTTTTCTTCGCACGTTGGTGGCGGTGAATTATCTTTGGATGCTCCTGTATCCGGACAAGATAATGAAGGTCGCACTTTGATGGATGTTTTAAGCTTTTGTGCTGATGATTCTGAGGAAAAAGAAAGGCATTTACCGGATTTGTTTTGGGATTTGTTTGAAACAAGGTTTAAACTCAATAATTTAAGTAGGCATAAGGAAAGGGATTTGGAAATTTTCAAACTAAGATTCGGCTTCAATGAAGGTAAGAAATTGTATAATAATGATGAAATAGGTGAGATTTATGGACTTTCTCGAGAAAGGGTTCGCCAAATTGTGGAAAGAGTGCTTTCGTTTATTAGAAGTAGCGGTGTTTTGATGGATTTGCTCAGGTCCGCTTAAGGTTCCATATTTTTGAAAAACTCGGCGTGTTTATGGCTTATAGACGCGCACATTTTACTATTGACAAAAACAGATAATACTGTTAATATTCTTGTTCATTTTTAATTTTGTATTATGAATAGAACAAAAGTTTTTTCTTTGGTGACGATGTTTGCGGTTATGTTTACGGGGCTAAATCTTGGAATGAATGTTGTAAAGGCTGAAGGTGTGAATATGCCTGAAGTGGATTTTTCTCTTTCCGATTTGTTTTACTTTGACAGTACGGAAAACGATTCATTTGCTCCCGTTGTTAAAATTAAGACCAGTGGCGAATATTCTTCTCTTTTTCATCAAGAAGAGAGCCAAATAATTTGGACTAAATTGGAATCGAATGAATTTAAGGCATCTGCCGGTGATTATTTTTTGGTTGATATTGAAAATGCGAAGGGCTATTTGATAAATGAAAATACTCGTTTTTATACGGTTTTTCCCGTGATGACGGGTGCAAAAAGAACTCCCACTCCCGTGAAGGATTGGGTTGTTCTTGAAGAAAACATTAAAAGCGATCGAATTACTTTTGATGATTCGGGAGAATTTTTCAGAATGTTTTTAAACGATGGTGCTACGAGAACGGGCTATGGAATTCACGGTTATGGTTATTTCGACTTCGAAATCGCTAATGGGAGAAAGTTTTTGAGTCTTGGTTGTGTCCTTGTGTCCGATGCGAACTTGGATTTGATCGAGGAAAGTTTTATCGCAAACGGAAACAGACTTAATGTAATGACTCGAACAACTGTCGATATTGAGGCTTATTTTAACGAGATTAGCTTTAAATAGTGTGGATTTCGTTGCTAAAAAAATAGTTTGGTGGGAGAATTTTTTCCGTAATTTTTAATTCTTACAAATGTCGGGAATCGAATCTGATGAACTGTTTGGTTGGGATTTGACGGGAAGTGTGGAATCGGGGCCTAGTTTAAACCGATTTCCGGGGATTTCGGATGCGATTGAAAAAAAAGTCTCTGAGCTGGTTTTGTCTGATTCAAATCCGGAAAGTGCAAATCAAAAATTTATTTCAGAGTTGGAAAAACGAATTCATTCCAAGCCTAAATTAAGTAAGGAGGTTGATTTTTTAGCTTTAAGAAAGGCATTGAGTGCACATCCGGAATTGCTTGAAAAAATGAAAATTCTGGATGAAAAGGGGCATAAATTGAATTTGCTTTATCAGACTGATAGTTATTTTGTTTTTGTTTCTTCTTGGGAGGATGTGCAAAAAGTGGCCAAAGATCATAGGTTTTTAGCCTATGATAAACGTGGATATTTGAATGCCGTTTTGAGAGCGGGCACTATATGTAAAGGCAGTGTGGAGACGATTTTGGAAGATTTAGATGTGAAACAGGCGAATGTGGAAGACCATAATATTTTGCGTTCCATTATTCAGATAAATGGTCGTTCTTGGCTTGAAACGGATGAAAATTTGCTTGAAGATAATTTGGCTTTGATGGGAAGAAACGACGGAGTTATTTCGGTTTCTACCGATTGTTGCCTTGATTTCGCTTCTTTTAGAGCCAAAATTGAGGTGCCGAGAGGGGTTGGCTTTTGATGTTTTTTATTTTTGCTTTATGATTGAAAGAGATTGTATTGCTGAAACAAAAAGTTCGGACGACGTGTCGCACTATGCGGAAGTTTCTGAAGTTGCCGGCTCAATTTCGGATGCAGTTTCTTTGTCGGTTTTTGATTTGGGAGGTTTTGAAATGTCTAAATTGTTCTTAAAACCTGAAGATGGCTTAACTTTTGAAAAAATTTTAGGTGAATTGGTAGAAAAAAATGTTCGTTTGAGGGGCATAAGCGCAGAAATCGCTGCTACAAGCATAAAAAAGAATCCGTTTTCAGCGGAAATGCTTGAAGTAAATTTTGAATTTGCATGGAAAGACTTAGAAAAAGAAATGCTTGAGATGGATCAAGAGGATTTATTGTTTAAATTGTTTAATATTTCTTTCGGTTTTTTTAGTTCAATAAGAGAAATTGCAAAGATAGATGATTTATTTGAAAGGCATTTTCGGGATTCGGTTGCTGCGTTGAAAATGATTATCGTGATGTTGGATTATAATTTTGAAGATTTTTTCATATACGTGTCAGATTTTTTGAGTAGGGCTAAAATCAAATCCGAGTCAGCCAAGTCAATAAACTGTGGATTTCAAAAATCCGATAAGTCTTTGTGTAGTGATGTCGAATCATATTTTATTAAGACGATTTCTAAATCTTTTGAGGAACTTAAGATTGGGTATAACGAAAAAATGATTTCGCAAAATCTTAAGAGATGATCTTGTTTTAGTAAAAATACTATTATTCAAACAAAACCGGCACTTCAAGTGAGTCGTCGTTTTCAGGTAAACCGGATGGATTGTCGTTTTTTAGTATCAAAATTCCTTTTTTGCCTTTTAAATCAGGGTCTACTTTGAATTCAATTGTTGCGGTGAATGGTACAAAGTCTTCGGTTGTGTATATTTCGGTGGCTTGTGCATTTGTTTGCGCAAGTGTTTTCCCGTTTTCATCTTTTAGCTCAACCGGAAATGTGGCTTCAAAAAACCATGGTCCGCGTGCTTCGCCGGTGATAGTCAGTGGGCTTTTGATGGCTTGATTCGGGCGAGGATTGGTGATTTTGATTTTGTCTGATTTTTCCAATTCGTTTCCGATATCTTCGGAAAATGATTGGTCTCCATAACGGCATTGGCGAGGATATGATTCCATTATTGTGGAACCGATTTTTTCGCATTCTTCAAAATTTGTGACAACGATTTGGGTTGGAGTACAGGCGGTCATTATTCCTGAAAGTGTGGTTAGTGCGAGGATTTTTGTAATTGTTTTTTTCATAGGTGGTTTTTTAATGTGGCGCAAGCTTACTTTAAAAAATAAAATTTGCCAAACTTGTTATGAAAATTGTTGTTATTTTTTATTAAGTTTTTTAATTTCGACGTTTCCGGTTAATGATTTCATTTGTATGATCGCTATTTGATTCAGTCGTGCCTTTTCGACTGTGGAATTTTTTGGCGAATAAATTTTGCGTTTAGGCTTTCCAGTCCAGCTAAACAGACAAGTTGAATGACATTTGCATAGGCTTCTATGTTTCCTTTTTTGTTGGGATTGTTTCTCTGCCATTCTTTTGCTGTAATTCCAAATAAAGCGAGATTTAAAATATCGGCTTCCTCCGCATAAATTTGATTTAGTTGATTTGTTGATAAAGCTTGTGGAATCAAGTTTTCTTTAATTGCATCGGTGTGCACCTTGTAATTAGCTTTTGCGAGTAGTCTTTTTACGTTCCATTCGAGAGAGGTTTCTTTCGATTCTTCTTGTTTGAGCCTTTGAAATTCTTTGATTAAGTAGAGCTTAAACTCGGGAGAAATCCAGGAGGCGAATTCAAAAGCGATGTCTTTGTGGGCAAAGGTACCACCTGTTTTTCCGGATTTTGAAATTAATCCAATTGCATTTGTTTTTATTATCCACTTCTGAGGAGATAGAACGAAGCTATTACTTCCCGCATCGTTTTTAAAGGAGTCGAAATCGACCCCTTTAAAATTGGGATTGTTTACTTTTTCCCAAAGTCCCAGATATTCTATTGTACTTTTAGTCTTCATCCAGTTTTTTACTATGTCTTTTGGCTCATTTGGGTTTTGTTTCTTGCAATATCTGTAAGCGAAATATAGTCTTCGTTATTTTTTTGAAAAATAATAATTTCCGTTCCCTGAATATTGATTTTTTGTTTGCTCATTTTTTTTGGTCAATGATTGTTACTTGAAAGACTAGCAATCAAAGATTAAAAAATTATTAAAAAATCAAAATTACTGTTGTCGGAAAAGAAACAACGACGTAAATTTTATTTTGGATCATCTTTTTAGTGATAAGCATAATATAATTATGTTTCAAATGAAAAAAATTTCCCTCGCTTTAATCTTCGCCGGCAAATCCTCCGAACACGAAGTTTCAATAATCTCGGCTCAAAATATAGCCAGGGCTTTGGACAAACAAAAATATGATGTGACTTATGTCGCAATTGATCGTTTTGGTCGATGGCTTTTGGTTAACGAAAGCGAGTTGCTTTCTATGAAAGCTGTTTCATTTTCGGAAAAAGAAACAATCAAAAGACAAATTATACCGTTTTCCGATAAGAAATGTTTTTACTTAAAATCAGCTCAAGAAGCTAATAAAATCGATGTTGTTTTTCCTGTTTTGCATGGTGCTTTTGGCGAAGATGGGACGATTCAGGGACTTTTTAGAATGTTTAATGTCCCTTTTGTAGGGCCCGGAGTACTTAGCTCGGCGGTTTGTATGGATAAAGATTTTGCGAAACGACTTTTACGAGATGCCGGTATTTTGGTTTCCGATTTTCTTACTTTTAAAGCTCACGAAAAATCTGAAATAAATTTTACAAAAATTTCAAAAAAGCTTGGGCTTCCTTTTTTTGTTAAGCCTGCAAATGCAGGTTCATCGATTGGCATCAGTAAGGTGAAAAATGCGGACGATTTTGAAAAGGCGATTGAATATGCGTTTTTGTATGATAATAAAATTATTGTTGAAAAAAATATTCAAGGCAGAGAAATTGAATGTGCGGTTTTGGGAAATGAAAAACCTGTTGTGTCCGTTTTGGGTGAAATAAAACCCACGCATGATTTTTATTCATACGAAGCGAAATATCTTGATGAGAATGGTGCTGAGCTTATTATTCCGGCTATTGTTTCAGAAAGTTTAGCAAAAGAGATTCAGAAAATTGTGATTAAGGCTTATCTTGCGCTTGGTTGCGAAGGCATGGCACGGGTTGATTTTTTTGTAACCGAAAAAAATGAAATTTTCGTAAATGAAATTAATACGATTCCCGGATTCACTTCGATTAGTATGTATCCAAAATTGTTTGAGTATAGCGGTGTTTCATATTGTAAGTTAATCGATGAGCTTATTAAATTAGCTTTGAAAAGAATGGTTTAGGGCTTAGAATGGATAGTATATTTATATCAAACTGTTTTATGCGAATATTAACTTTTATTCAAAACAATAAAATTAAATTAGCGAAATATTATGTAGTGGTTTTTATTGTTTTTGTATTGCTGTTTCCATTCTTTTTACTTTTGTCCAATCAGTTTGCTCCTGCCGGTCCAGATTCCGGTAAAGGTGGACATGTTCGGAATTTTTCAACTCCGTTTGTTTGTCACTCTTATCCGGGGATAGGCGATGGTATGGCTAGTGAATGGTATTGTGAAGGTAGATTTTTTTTAGAAAACTTATTTAAGGATCTTTCATTTTTTTATTCACCTTTTTCCTACATGTTTTTTATTTATATTTTTTTTACAAATCCATTTTTGCTTTTTCTTGATTTGATTTTTATTTCTCTCCTAGTCTTTTTGTTCGTAAATAAGCGAAAAAGTGTAAAAATAGATTTAATCAAATGAGAAATTTTGATTTATTGTTTGACTTGTGCAAATTAGGGGGTTCTGTAATAGATAATTTTTTCTACAAAACCGCATTAAACAAATATCCCATTAAAATAATTCCAACTGTTGTTATTCCAAAAAATATCGCTAGCAGTTGCCAGCGCATTACTTTTTTAAGGATGATTGCTTCGGGGAGTGAGAGTGTGACTATTGCCGTCATGAAGGCTAGCATTGTGCCGAGAGGTGCGCCTTTTTGGACTAGAGCTTCCATTATCGGGATTACGCTAATTGAATTTGCGTAAACGGGAACGCCCAAAAGTACCGCTAGTGGCACGGTTAGTACGGAGTTTGACGACAAAATTTGTTCAATGGCTTTTTCGGGTATGAAGCCATGAATTATGGCTCCGATCGCGACTCCTATAATTAAATATGGGAAGATTTTCTTCGTGATTGAAAATCCGTTTCTCCAAATGGTTTTAAATAATTTTTTTAAGGGGATTTTTTCGTTGTCGGGATGGTATGCGTTTTTTGTCTTTAAACCGAGTAATTCGGGTAATACGTATTTTTGTAAATTTAACTTTTGAATTAAAATTCCACCGGCGATTGCGATAATTATGCCGAAAATGTTGTATAAAATAGTGATTTTAATTCCGAAAAGCGCGGGGAAAAGGTATAGTGATGATTCGTTGATTAAGGGGGAGCTGATCAAGAAAGTGAATGTGATGCCGAGCGGGATGCCCGCCCCCATGAAGCCGATAAAAAGTGGAATAGAAGAGCAGGAACAAAATGGTGTTACTATTCCCAGTAGGGCGGCAAGGAGGTAATTTAGGCCTTTGATCCGGGGTTTTTCAAGAATATCCCGGGCTTTTTCCATTGGAAAATAGAAGTTTATTCCGGCCATTAAGAAATTTATGATGACGAGCATCACCCCGATTTTAAGCGTGTCGTAGATGAAAAAGTTTAGTGAGTCGGCCAAATGCGTGCCTTTTTCCAGGCTTAATAAAGTGAAGGTGGCTTTGTCCGCTATGAATTGGAAAGGATAAAAGATGTCCATTTATCGGTTTATATATTTTGTGATTAAGTCTTTCAGTTCGTTTAATTCAGGGATTTTTCCGGCAATGACGATTTTGTCGTTTATAACTAGTGCTGGGAGGGTCATAAGGCCCATGTCGATGATTTGTTTTATGTCTTTAACATATTCCACAGGTTCGTCGATTTCGAGTTCTTTCAATGCCTTCAGCGTGCGATCGTGAAGAAATTGGCATGTGGGACAGCCTGTGCCCAGGACTTTGATTTGAGTAGTTTTATTGTTCATGTGGGTTATACATTATGTTTTTTTGATTTCGTATCCCGCTTGTTTAAGGAGTTTTAGCGTTAGTTCCAGAGGTAATCCGCTAATGCTATCAGTTGCTCCTTCTATTTTTTCAACGAAGGGTTTGATTAAGTGGTGTTCGTGGTTAAAGCCACCGGCGCAGAAGTATATTTCACCGTCGCTTAGAATTTCTTGAATTGTATTCTCGGGAATTTTTTTAAACCAAATTTGGGCAATGTCCACTCCTGAAAAACGTTGATTTGTGGTCGTGTTGGCTACCACAACAGCAGTGACGGTTTTTGCCGGTGCAAGGTGTGAGCTTTTCATAAAATATCTAGCCTCCTTTTCGTCTACGGGTTTTTCTCTGATTTGTTCGTTCCACGTGACAACTTGATCGGATGTGATAATTATTGCGGGTTCATCAGTCTTTGAGAGGATCGCCTCCATTTTTGCTTCGGCAATTGCTAGTGTCAGGTCTTCGGGATTTTCATGTCGAATATTTTTTTCATCAATATCTGGGCTTAGTGTATCGAAATCGTTCGTGATATTTTTCAAAACTTCTTTGCGGTATTTCGAGGAAGAACCGAGTATTAAGCGCATTGTTTTCGGGTTAAAACAGCAACCGCATTTTAGCTTGATTTAGGCTTTTTTTCAAGTGGCAAGTTCTTCTTAAATTTTGTGGTCGCTTACTTAAATCCGCGAATGTTAGACAATATAGAATTGAATATTTTGAAAAACTTTGACAACCGGTGACGTCTTTTCGTGAATG
>CAYODN010000021.1:0-13858 GCA_964402735.1 uncultured Candidatus Peribacteria bacterium
GGATGGACATTATTTTTTCCCCATAAGAAAAGGAGAATCTCTTGTTGAAATGGATGATTATACTACTCGTGAAATATTAAACGAAAAGCAACCTGATTTTTCATCTGAGATTTGCCATGGCTTAACCATTAAGGATTTAGACATAAACGCTTTTAATGCAATGCAAAAAAAGTGGGCGGAAAAAGAAGGTAAAAAGGAATATTTAAAATTTTCACATAAGGAGGTTCTTGAAAAACTATCTCTTATGCGAAATGGTAATCTAACAATTGCTTCGCTGATATTATGTGGGAAAAAAGAGAAAATTACAGAAATGCTCCCCGAAGCAGAAATTCGGTTTGCCTGGAAAGCGGACGCAAACAAATTAGACTTTGATTTTTCGAAAGATTGGAGGGCACCATTTTTAAATATTTTTGATGAAATTTGGGAAATTATCAACGCACGAAATTCAAGGATTCCTTTTGAAGAAGGTTTTTTTGAGGGAGATATTTGGTCTTTCGATCAGAAAAGTATTCGTGAAGCGGTCCTAAACGCAGTAGCTCATAGGGATTATAAAGAGCGTGGATCAATTTTTCTTGAAGCCTCGAGTGAATACTTTATTGCAAAAAGTCCTGGGGGCTTTCTACCCGGGGTAACTCCGGAAAATGCAATTGATAGTCAGGGTGTATGGCGTAATCGTCTCTTAATGGAAACATTGGGGAGTATTGGGCTTGTTGAACGTTTCGGGCATGGTTTAGATAGAATCTTTCAAAAATCTATTTCAAATGGGAAAGGGCTTCCCTTGTTAAAACAAACTAAATCAAACATCGTCGAGCTTACTATTCCCACTCAAGTCAAAGATAAAAATTTTGTTTATTTTTTAGAAAAAATTGCAAAACAAACACAAATTCAATTCGATTTCGTAAAAGATCTTATCTTCTTGGAAGAAATCCGTGAAAAACAATTTTCAGAAGATAAAGTTAAACGCGATAAATTTCTTAAATTGGGCATTATCGAAAAAACAGGAAAAGGACGAGGTATGAAGTATATTTTAAGTGGCGAATTATACAACTTCTTAGACAAAAAAGGGGAATATACAAGGAGAAAATGGCTTTCAAAGGGGGAGCAGACTCAATTATTATTAAATTTTTTTCAACAACACAAAAAAGGAAGAATGTCGGACTTAAGAGACGGACTATTTCAAGGAAAATTGAAGAATACTCAAATATTGAGATTGTTGGACTCTCTAAAGGCAGATAATAAAGTTTATTTCGATGGAAAACAGAGATCGCCGTCAGCTTATTGGCGTTTAAAAGAATTGTAAAAGTAGATATGTAGTAGATATGTGGTAGAGTTGTACTAGATTATTGTTAACAATACGAATATTTAAGCCGATTTCTCTCAATTCTTGTAAAAATTATTGAAGTAGTTTTGTTGCACATTAATCTATCATTCACTTCCATTTTGTTCACTAATGCGCTATAACGAATCAAACCATGCAAAAATCATGGGCTTGTTTTCTTCACCGAGTTTATGAAAATATTTCTTTTCGGGCCTCCCGGGGGCGGAAAAACCACATTGGCGAAAAGGCTTTCTAAAGCCCTTGAAATCGATCACTACGAACTGGATTCGCATTTTTATAAATTCGAACAAGGGAAAAGCATTATTCCCGAAAAACGCATAGAAACCGTAAGAGAAATTATTTCAAAGGAAAAATGGCTTATTGAAGGTATGTATACCGATGGTTTTGTAGATGAAGTTATGCGCAACGCAGACCATATTTTTATTTTATCGCCTCCTCGCACACTCACATTTTTTAGGCTTTCCAGAAGAACGATAAAACGGATAGTCAAATTCGAAAAACACGAGAGGAAAAGCGACTTTTCCGTGCTATATTATCTCCTCAAAGTCGCGAAAAATTTCGATGATAAAAAACTCGAAATCATTTCTCGCGCCAAAAATCAAAACAAGCAAGTTTTCGAAGCCAAATGGAAAAAACAAATAATAAACGCTTTAATTTCAAAAAATGCCTGAAATATTTCCTCAAAAAGAACCAATAAACCGAATCCTCACCGATTTTATTGTCGAAATTCTCTTGAAATATGCGGCAGTCACGGAAAAGGACACCTCAAAAGAAAAAATAATTTCGGATCTTGAAAACAAAAATTACGGTGAAATTTTCACCATTGAAGACGCAAATGAAATAATCGGATTTTTTTCGATTCACAGAAGGGATTACGGCATATTTCTTCACAAGCTTTTTATCGCCAAGGATTCTCAAAAAATGGGAACCGGCTCAATGGTTTTAAATTTTCTAAAGAATCAGACCAACGAAATTCGCCTTCGTGTAAACACAAACAACACTGCAAAAGAATTCTATATAAAAAACGGCTTCATCTTCGACCACGAAAATGGCGGTTATTTCACGATGATTTGGAAGAAATTATAGATAGGAAGATACTTTCTTTGCACTTTTCTTTAGCGCATTTAACTCAGATTTCGAAAGCTTTACAGGCCACCTTTTTTCAATTCCGTTTTCCCCCACCACAACAGGCATCGAAAGGCACACATCGCCCATTTTGTAAGCGGGATCAAGATTCCATGAAAGCGGAAGTATTTTTTTCTGATTAAAAAGCACAGCTTCCACGATGTCGCAAGCGGTCATCGCAATGCCATAATAAGTGGAGCCCTTGCTTTTGATTATTTCATAAACTTCATTTTTCACCCGGCTTTCAATTCCTTTTAAATCGCAAAGATTTTTTTTCAAATCGGAAATGCCACGTCCACCCACGGATATTGTGGAATAAGCCAAAAAACCACTATCTCCATGCTCTCCTAGGTAATATCCCTCAATATTTTGCGCATACACGTTTAAACACTTTGAGAGCTCCGTTTTCATTCGAGAGGTCTCAAGTGAGGTCCCCGTTCCAAAAACGCGACCTAGAGGAAGTTTGGACCATTTCTGTGCATGATAAGTGAGCACATCCACCGGGTTTGCAATGATTATCAAAATCGCATCCTTTTTAAACTTTCCGATTCCTTTAATAATCGATTTAAGAATCCCTTTGTTTTTTTCCGCAAGCATAAGCCTTGTTTCGCCGGGCTTTTGAGCCGCTCCTGCAGTGATAATCACTATATCCGATTCTCTCGCGTCTTCGAAATTGGCGCCCCTAAGGCATCCCGTTTCCACAAAACACATACTGTCCGCAATATCCATTACCTCGCCCCTTTCTTTGTCTTCATTTACATCGATGAGCTTAATTTCGGAAGCAACATTTCGAAGCATAAGAGTATATGCCAAAGTGGAACCCACATTTCCCGCTCCGATTATTGAAATTTTTCTCATTTGATAAAATTAAATCTCTTAATTATACCAAAAAATCAAAGAAATTTACACCACAAATAATTTGGAAAACACAAAAAAATTCCTCGCTTTGAGGAATTCATTTTGTTTTCTTTCGCGCGAAATAATCGATGCCGGCCTGTTGCCGTAATGATGGCCCGGAAAAATTATTGTTTTCGGCGGAAGTTTTCTAATCATCGATATTGAAGAATAGAGATTTTTCATATCTGAAACACTTTTTACTTTGCCAACCGACCCCACAAACATGGTATCTCCCGTAAGTAGCGCCTCATTTTTGGGAACATAAAAACAAACCGAGTCCTGCGTGTGTCCGGGTGTATGGAAAGCCAAAATCTCGGTGTCGTTTAAAAGAAATTTATTCTTCATTTCGAGAACGAAAAGTCCGGTTTTTTGAATTGTCTCGATTCCTTTTTTATGAACGAAAACGGGAATTCCGTATTTTTCCACAAGCCCGAAAGCTCCTTCGAAGTGATCGAAATGCGAGTGTGTGAGTAGAATTCCAACCGGATTAAGCCCAAGGTATTCCACCTCGGCTATAAGTTGTTCAGAGTCGCCGGGGTCTACAATGAAAAGCTCTTTTGAAGTATCATCAGAGATTAAGTACGATAAATTTTTATCGAAACCTCTGATCGGTACTTGTCTTATCATCCGATTATGGTTTAACTTAAAAAATTATTAAGGCTTGAATGAATAAATATCAATCTTAAAAAACGCTTCTCAAAGTGCCTTTACTATAGATAGTGGTGGCAAAAGCTTAGTAACACTACAATTTTATGTTTTCACAACAATTACTGAAAAATTTCTTTATAAAATAAATTTCAAATATGAAAAGCCCAAAATCATTTCAGAGGTTTTGAAAAATTTATGGATACAAAAAAGGGCGGTCGCCTCAGGCGACCGCCCTTACTAATTCATCAATTAATTATGGTTCCATTTCAAAACCTTCCATTCCTTCAAGACCCTCAAGTCCTTCCATTCCCTCAAGCGAACTATAATCAACAGTGCTTGGATCCATCATTGCAGCGCCACCCATAAGCATCATCGGATCAAAAAGCTCAGCACTTGCAGGAGCCTCTACGTTTACAGCCTTATTCAAATCACCCATTGAAAGTTTGAAATCAACTGTGATTTTTCCTCCTTCCGGAGTAGCTACAAAAGAACCTTCTGCACCTCTTAGCACCTTATCCTCTACACCGACATAAAATTTGCCTTCGATTCCAAACATTTCAAGTTGTGTTTCAAGGTCGGCAATTTCAGATTCGCTTGGTTCAACTCCGTCTTCGATTTTTGCAACTTCCACCATAAAATTTTTCACTGCTTCTTTATCAAGGAAAGCGCTGTATACATAGCACTCTTCACCCATAATTTTCTTAGTTCCCTCGAATTTGATATCTTTCATGAAATTGGTTTTCTCAGCCAATTCTTTTATTTTTTTCTCTTCCTCCGTCATTTCGGATTTTTTGTCCAGGCTTGCGAAAGTTTCAGCCGGAATCTCCATTTTGTACCATTTTCCCAAGAAATCTTTCACTTGTTCTTCAGGGAGTGCACCACCGAAGCTTGTGATCTCGTTCACAACAAAATAAAGAAGTTTTGAATCGGATTTCATTTCAGCGCTTACTTTTTCTTGTGCTTCTTCATCGGCTTTCCCGCCACCTTTAAGTACCATATTGAATTTCGGTTCCGAAGGATTTGTGTTGTCCATATCTCCCGAAAGAGTAGCTTCAAAAGTCACCTTTGCCGGTGTTTGTCCTTCCGGAGCCACGATATCTGCGTTTACACTTAAATCGAACTTAGCCGATGTGGTGTCGTAGTAAAGATTTGTAAGACCTTGCTGAAGCACTTCGTTTCCCGGGTTTGAAGCTCCTACTCCGCATCCGGTAGCGAAAACTAAAGCAATCAGCGGTAAAACCAAAGCTCTGATTTTCATACGTTTTGATTAATAAAATAACGGCAAAATGTTATTCAAATTACCTTTCAAAGTCAAAAAAAAACACTTTCGCACAAATAAAACTATTTCCTGCAAGTAATTATTTGATTGATCCAAATCCCCTCTTCCTCGATGTAGTCCTCATTTTCCAGCGTAAAAAGCTCTTCTTCGAGCATGGAAATTACATCTTGCGGTCTATGGTAAAAAGATTTTATAACAATCTCTTCTTTTGAATTAATCCGAAGTTTCGGCGCCTTTTTTTGATTGATATTGCTGAAAATAAATTTCCCTCCCGGCTTAAGCACCCGATAAACCTCTCTGAAAAACAACTTTGGTTCCTTCAGATGCACAAGCAAAAATCCTGCAGTTGCAATATCGAAAAAATCATCCTCGAAAGGCAAATTTAAAACATCTCCCACAAAAGCCTTAGCCTCCGGAAAATCTTTTTTAAGAATCGCTATCATCTTCTTGGACACATCAATCGCATATACATCCGCTCCGTTCATTAGTAGAGATTCGGTGATTCTCCCGGTTCCGGCCCCCAAATCAAGAGCCTTTTTCCCTCGCAAATCCGAAGTTTTCATCATAAACCTCCCCTTTTCAAAGGCCTCAAGTATCGCTCTGCTTTGATTGTAGTGTTTCGCCCAGAGGTCGTACCCCTCTTTGCTCAAATACACATTCGATTTTTGATCTTTTTTCGACATAAATTTTGTTTTGATAAAATTCGTGCTACAATCTACCAAATCCTAACAATAAATTCTATGGGAACAGGAAAAGCCTTTTCTCACAAAGAAATCGACTTCACAAGAAGCAAAGGCAAAGATCAAGCTTTTGAGGATCTTCTTGAAAAAGTGATTTCCGCGGGAGGTGAAATCGATACGGACGAAACTTCTCCGATGTATAGCGATATGGGAAATTCCGAAATTGAAACCGGCACTGTTCGAGAAGTGCTTTTCAACCTTGCAAAAAACGATTTCAGGCTGATTAGGGAAGTGCAAACTGTAAGGATAAACAAGTCCGGAAAAATTTATTCCACAGAAGAACTCGATCCCCCTATGGTAAGAATCAAATTATACAAAAAACCGGAACTCTCTCAGGATTGGCTCGCAATAGACATGGAAGCCTTCTTGTAAATCACACTATAAGATTTTTTCAAGCACTTTCGCGCTCATTTTTTCCATTTCCGCCTCTTCTTTATCATCGTTATGGTCGTATCCGAACGAGTGAAGAAGCCCGTGCGTAAACAAAATCATCACTTCTTTTTTTAGATTGTGTTTTTTCTCTTTTGCTTGTTCCTTTGCTCTGTCCAAAGAAATCAAAATATCTCCCACTATCGTTTCCTTGAATTTATTTTGTTTATCGAAAGTTTTTTCCATATATACAAATGTGAGAACATCCGTGGGCTTGTCTTTGCTACGAATCTCTTTGTTGTATTTTTGAATTTCATTGTCATCGCATAGCACGAGAGTCAAATTTCCGTTTTTCCCTTCCAAATATTTCTCGCACCTCGCCCGGTCCAATTGATAAAATCGCTTAATAATCGCCAAAAATTCTTCCTTTTTACAATTCGACCGCAAATTTTTTACAAGCTCGAGTTTGATCATTTTTTTACCCAAAGTTTTTTATATGTTTCAAATTCTTCTTCACTTGTCGTCCAATAGGCATAAATCGCCACTCCCATAAAATTTCTCTCCCTCGAACGAAAATTATTCAGCCCGGCGATTATTCCCAGAAGCCCGTTTTCCACATTTTCAATCAATGGATCAAAAGCATCTGTAGCCTCATCATAAGAAGGAATCGCAATAAAAACTTCCTTATCTTTGTAAAGCCTTGTAACCCAAATGCACTGTTCTTTTACCAAAAATCTGTATAACCAACTCCTTGAAATGCTTGTATCGTAGACCATAACTACAATTTGATCCGCATATTCTCCCACATTCTTAAAATTGGTTTCTGAATTGTAGTTATTAAATTCGTAAAAATTCCCAAGCGTTTTAATCACATAATTCGGTATGAATTCAGCCAAGGCCACCGATATTTTTTTCTCATCCTTTAGCACTTCCTTTGTTTCTTTAAGTAGCGAAATAAAATCCAAATCACCGTCCCACACCGGCTCAATATCATAGTGTACTCCGTCAAAACCGATCATTTTCGTAAGAATCTGCGCTTGATCAACTATATTTCTTCTTACAAAAGGATCAGACAAATCGATACTCGATCTCACCTGCCCGAGCCAAGCCTGATATTTTATTTCATCATTGTATTTTCGCGCGTATTCCAAAAACCTTTCAGCGAATTTATAAGTATCGGCATCAATCGTCCCATCCGATTTTAGAGGACCGCTATGCACAAAAACCGTATCAAACTGATACTCGGAAAGTTTAAACACAAGCTCAGAAATTTCTTTTTCCGAAATATCCTCTTCCACCCATTTGTGCTCAATCCAAATTGCATTCGATTTTTTATTGAAATACTGCCCGGCTTGATTTGAATTGATTCCGAAAACAAAAATCCATATCAAAATGAGAAGAAGAAGTGCCAAAGACAAAAATGTGATTTTCCAGATTTTCATTTTTTAATTTTTTTTAAAACCTCAAACATTATAACACCGAAACAGGTCGCTACATTAAGGGAATTTGCCCGTCCACCCATTGGAATATGATAAGCCACGTCGCAATATTTCAATATTTCGTCACTTACTCCAAAAACCTCGTGCCCGAAAACAAAGCAAGTTTCGCCCTCGATTTTCATCTTTCTGAAATCTTTTGATTCTTTGCAAAGCTCGATCGCCACAATTTTCACTCCCTTCTTTTTAAGTTTTTGAATTACGGTAATCGGATTTTTTTCATACACGAAGTCCACCACCTGCGTTGCTCCAAGTGCCGTTTTTTCGATCTCGGGCCTTGGAGGTGTCCCTGTTATTCCGCAAAGAAAGAGCTTTTTAAGCTGCACCGCATCGGATGTTCTAAAAATAGCGCCCACATTATAAAGGCTTCTTACGTTATCAAGAAGCGCATAAATATTATTTTTTTTCTTTTTCAAAACTTCAGAAACACTGGGTTTCGTCTCGAGAATTTCTTCATGACTCAGTTTGCGTACCGGCATTCTTAAGGGTTAAGTATTCCTTTGTCTTTTCTATCATATCATTTAGCTCCGATAAAGTGATTAAGTCGTCCGGTCTAAAATTCTCGGTTTTTTCAACGATGCCGGCCTCATATGCGAAATTAATATACCTCGGATACCACCACATATGGGAAATTTTCGCACTCACATCCTTGAAATAACTGCTTTGATTAAGTAAAGCTTCCAGCGATCCGAAAGAATTTTCAAGCTCGAATTTGTATTTGAAATCCATAAGGTCGGCCGCTCCAAGCAGTGCTTTTAGCGCATGAATTCGTGAAAGTTTTGCCTCCGGTTTAAAAGGACTTCCATCTTCTTCAATAAATCCGTTCACGATTCCGAGAATCGTTGCCACGTTTATTTCCTCATAATACTTATTACCGGGTAAATTATCAGGATAAAGAATCAAATCAGGCTCAAGACTTATTCCCGAAAAATTGCTTCTTGCCATAAAATCAAAAAAACAAAACTCCTTATAGTCCATACAACTTGAAATCAGCGCACTGTTTTTCTCTTTCAAATCAAATTCGTTTGTAAGTAAATAAACCATCTCACCTCGAGACACCTCATCTCCCTTAAGTTCATCAGCCGATTCGTGAAGTTTTGTGATAAAACCGTTTTCGGATCCGAAAAGAACAAATGCCTTTCCACTGTTTACGCCTGCGTCAAAGTCCGCATATTTAGCACCAACCACAATATCTTTGAATCCGTCCTTATCGAAATCAAGCGAGGAAACCCTATAGCCGAACCAATCATCGGGATTTTCACCGTAAATGGTCATATATTTACCATCAAGACCGATTACAAAAGCTATTCCGCTATCATCACTTTTCGGATAGCCGATCCCGGGCGCACCCGCAATGATTTGAGGTGCTCCACCGGTAAAAAGATCCGAAACAAAAAGGGACGCCCCCAAAATATTTCCTGAAATAGCTTTATTAAAAACAAAATCGGGCTCCTTCTCCGTTTTTAAAAACAAATCCTTCTCCCCGAAAAACACCATCACTTCACCGATTCTTTCCTTTGCAGCAAAAGGAAAAGAAGACACTACAAGATCGTCCACTCCATCCTGGTTTAAATCAAATATTTCCGTTTGAAAACCGAACCAGCCATAATCTTTTTTTCCGGAAAATGAAAAATTCACCTGCTCGAAAACACCGGGATAAAGCCCGTTTACCTTATACACATAAACCTTACCCACTTCAAAGTTTTCTTCGAAATCCTCTCTGTAAGCTGAAATAAATATTTCATTAAGGCCATCGCCATCGATATCTCCGCTCGAAATTTCCGAAGCGAATTTGCCTCCCTGTGAAAGACCGGAAATTTTCGTAAAATTATCCTTAAATGGCCCTTTATTCGTGTTAAAAACATATAAAGCACCCGAAAGGCTCATCTCTCCGATTTTTTCCGAAGGAGCACCTACCAAAATTTCATTTACATTGTCTCCATTAACATCGGAAATATTTAGTGCAAGTCCGAAATCACTGCCTGCGATTTGTCCGTAAATTTCCGAAATATCCGGGGACTCACCTAGCACAAAGCTTGAGCTTCCAAACTCCGTTTTTCCGTAAAATATTGAAACTTTACCCTTTCTTTCGTCATCAATAAGGGCATTATGAGAACCGATAATCAAATCGTCGATGCCATCCATGTTAATATCTCCGGCAATAAGAGCCATACCGCTCAAATCTCCGGAGCTTTTTCCATACAATACCAAATCGCTTTGATTCAAATTCTCTCCCCCTCCGAAATAAATTGATACTTTTCCGTTCCACTCTTTAAGATAGCTCGAAGCGTAGGGCGAACTGATAGCCAAATCGTCAACGGTATCGCCGTTGAAATCCCCTACCGCAAATTCCGAGGAAAATTGGTCTCCGGAAGATGGATCGAAAAGCCGAAGTATTTCATCGTTTCCGTTTGTATAAATATTTTCACTTCCGGTGTAGGCAAAAAGATTTTGCGTAAAAAGAGGAAATACAAGGGAAAACAAGCATATTTTGCCTTTGAGCGACATTTTTGGATGAGGTTTAAATCAAAATGCATTATACTTGATTCCTTATATAAAAAAATATTTTTACTTAAGTTCTAAAATCTTTTTCGAATATGGCTAGACTGTCTTTTCGTTTAAAGCTATTATCTGAAAGGATTTTCGGGATTGATTGACTAATCAAATGGATGAAAACGGCTATACAATAAGCAGGCAGGACGCCGCTAAATTACTGAAATTATCGGTGAGAACTCTGGATAGATACCTGAAAGGAAATATTTTGTCCTCGAAGGAAGTCGAAGGAAGGGTGTATTTAAATATGGAAGAATTGAAGAAATTTTCAAAGAAAAAACCGAAAAAATATACAAATTTGTCTACTCCGGAAAATACCGAAAATGTCTATAGACAAAATCCCGATTTTGTCTACACAAAAACGCCAAATTTGGGTGCTTCTAAAAGCCAAAACGGCAAAAAAGTTGTCTACACCGAAAAAACCGAAAATGTCTATAGACAAAACGCCGAAATTGTCCACAGTCCGACTGATAAAATTGACGCTCCGTCAAATTCATCTCAAAAAATAATTTCAGAAAAGGAGAAAGTATTTTACGAAAATCCCGATATCGAGGATTTAAAAAAACAACTCAAGGAAAATATCGAATTTCAACAAAACAAGGAAAAATCACTTTTAGCCCAGTTAAGTGAAGTGAGTTATTCAAAAACTCAGTATGAAAAAACGCTTAGGCTTGAAAAAATCAAAAAGACCTTTTTCCTTATACTGCTTTTGGCTCTACTGGCCTTTCAGCCCATATGGATATATTTCACTTTCTTAAGATGATCAGTTCATCTGAATAATATCTTTGCTCTGAACTATGATATCCAGGCCGGGACTCGTCTTTTTAATTCTGTCCACGATTCCGCCGCTCGCGTACAAAATGTCCGTGATTGTTTTGCTATCGCCAAGAGCACTGATTTTATAAGGGCTTGAAAGCACAAAACTATCAATAAATAGTTGTCCGTTCGGCATCACGTCTATTCCGCTTGTAAGATTGCTAAGACGAATTCCGTTTATGGAAACCGCACTCGCTCCCGAATTATAAAGCTCGTTTACCAAATCGATAATAAACGGCACTTGAATTTGAGCACTGATAATCACCTCCACACCGCTTCCGAAAATAGGATACTTTCCGCTTAATTTTTTGAACTTTTCGATGTCCTGCTTTATAGCTTCCACAGCAAGATCCATGTCGGAAAGGTCGCTTAGGTTGTTTGTAAGCTCTTCAACTTCCTTGCTCAAAGCCTTGTTTTTATCTTTCAAAATCTTTATTTCTTGAAAAACGCTGGAACCCGAGTCTCGAATAATGCTTTCCTTCGCATCAAACATGGACTTTCCTTGAGTCACGAACAAAAAACCCAATACGAGTCCGAAAAACAGCAATATTTCTTTCTTTTTCAGGTTCATTCCACGAGGTTTATGTGATTTACTTTTAGATCGCCATTGTAAGGCGCGATATATACTTCGTCGTTTATTTGCACGATAAATTTAAGTCCCTGGTTCTCAATTCTTACAAACAAATCCGAAAGCAGGTATTTGTTTTGAAGGCTCGAAAGCATGGCCTGCGGATCCCCCACCGCTTTAATTAAAAAGGGTGAAGAGCTATGGATATTGTTGATCAAAATCGTATTGCCTACACTTGAAATTACGCTTCCCGATACTATCCTTTGGTTATTGATAGACACTGCGTCAGCTTGTCCGGAAAGAAGGGCATTTACGATATCTCTTAAGTCTGAGGCAAGCACAAGGCCGTTTGCATCGGAAAAATCATCGGATCTTTTAGCACCGGAACTATCGGAAAAAGTGATCTCGATTCCCTGCCCGTTTATACTCTTAAGCCCACTCACCTTCTTCAAATCCTCAAGAAAATTCAAATTATAATCCTCGGTTTGTTCCGCGATTTCTATTTGTTTTTCCTCTATTTTTTCACGAAGATCCTTTGTCCTGTTTAAAAGATACGATTGCTCGGAAATAAATTCGCTAAGAAGGAGTTCTTTGGCGTTTATCTCGTCAATTGAAGAATTTAGCAAAATCGCCTTTGGGGTGGTAAATTGAACCACAATGAAAAAGCCGAGAACAAGTCCCGAAAGTAATAGCGAAAAAATTCTAATATTCTTCATAACTCTTTCATTATGGCCCAATATTAATAAAAGACTTTTAAAAAAGCAAAAAAAGAGATAAAAAAAAGAAAATTAAACGAAACAAATGATTGCGCTTTTCGATTCCGGATTCGGTGGCCTTACGGTACTTAAGCCTATTCTAAGGGAACTTCCGCAATATGATTATTTATATCTTGGCGACAATGCGAGAGCTCCTTATGGAAATCATAGTCAGGAAACGATTCTTCAGTATTCGAGAGAGGCGGTGGAGTATCTTTTTAAACGTGGCGCAAAACTGATTGTTTTTGCATGCAATACAGCATCTTCCGTGGCTCTTCGTACTCTTCAGCAAGAATTTTTAAACGGTAAGGATGAGAAGGAAAGGAAAATTTTGGGGGTAATAATCCCGGTAGCTGAAAAAGTGGCTTCCCTACCGCAGGGCTCAAGGGTGGGCATAGTGGGAACAAGAGCAACGATAAATTCTAAGGCTTACCCAAGAGAAATTTTGAATTTAAACTCGAATATAAACTTGTGTGAAAAGGCTTGTCCCCTGCTCGTGCCTCTAATTGAAGAGAACTGGCATAAAACGCCGGAGGCTTTTCGCATACTTAAAAAATATTTGCGACAGATAAAGAGTGCAAACGTGGGACACCTGGTGCTCGCCTGCACGCATTATAAATTCATGGAGGACGATTTCAGGAGGATTATGGGGAAAAAGGTGGTGATACACGAAGCTGGAGAAATTACCGCTCTGAGCTTAAAAGATTACCTTTTAAGACATCCGGAAATTGAAGAGAAGCTTTCAAAGAACGGAGATCGAACATTTGAAACAACCGACTCCCCCATCCAGATGAAAACCTTCATCGAGAAAAACCTCGGCATGAAAATCAACATGCCGGTTCAGATCACTTTGCGAAGCGCACTGCGCGGAACGAAGTGAAGCGCACTGTATCGGAAAAACTGTCTACTTGGGTGAAAAATAATAAATAATAGTCTGCGTCAATGTAGACAGAATTTTGTCTACATATCTAAAGAGAAATAAAAGAATTATGCCGTCAATGTAGACAACCGAGTAGACAGCCTATCCACTTTTGTCTACTGTTTTGTCTACAGTAGACAACTAGAAATTTGTCCATAAGATAGGGGAATACAGTCGATCGACTATACAGAATTTCTTGTAGACAAAATTCTCAATTTTTCATTAAAAAACAGTAGACAATTTTTTGTCTACATATCCAAAAAGAAACAAAAGAATCGTACCGTCAATGTAGACAGAATTTTGTCTACATGTCCAAAAAGAAACAAAAGACACAGCTCGTCAATGTAGACAACT
>CAYODN010000022.1:0-13637 GCA_964402735.1 uncultured Candidatus Peribacteria bacterium
TTTTATCGTGTTGCTTAAAAGGCCGATTACTTTTTTTTCTTCGGGGGAAAGATCTTTTAAGCCTTTTAAAATTTCCGTGAGAAGACCTTTTTTGCCTAAAAATTCGAGTTCAAGCGCGTATAGTTTTTCGAGAGTATCCGCTTTTGCCGATTTTTCAAAAGCTTCAATTTTCAGATTTTTTAATATGGATTCCATAAATTTGGTTTTTATCGAAAGTCGTGCCGGATTTTAAAGGGTTTTTTGTGTGAAAACAAGTGGGGAGGAGGTGGGGGTAAATTTTTTTGGTTTTGGCGACAAGAGTTGTTGGTGGAAATTTTTGTTTTAAATAAGCCTTTTTGTGCTTCTTTCGAAGTTTGCGCTTTGACGAAATAGGTGTTTTGTTTTACTTTTGTATATTAAATAATTTTTAATTTAAATGTATGACAAAAATCACAGAAACAAAACAAAAAGACAGAGTAAGAATGGAAATCGAAGACGGAGTTCTTGAACTTACCGAGCGTAAAGATTCGGAGCAAATGTCTGTGGAAGAAATCGCTTTCTTTGAAATGGAAAACGAGAAGTGGATTTTAGAACTCGAAGAAAGGCAGAGGCTGGCTGAAAATGCTGAGCGAACTCGAAAACTTGAGGAAGAAAGTCAGGATATTTTAGAGGAAGGACTTCAAAAAGTTTCCGAAATTTTGGAGAAAAGCAAAGGTGAGCTTGTGGGTGCGGTTCGAAAAAGTAGGTTTTATTCTTTTTATAAAAACGATCTTTTCTTAATTGGCGATAGAAGTGGAATAAAGACTTCGCGCGATGATGTTTTGTTGATGATTGCTTTGAATGGGTCGGATACACTTCCACATTTTGATAATTGCCTTGTTTCGATAGGAAGGGACTCGGGAGATGCGAATAGATGGGCGGAATTTTTGGGAGAAAGCGAGATATGTTCATTTTATGTATCAAGAAATACAGGATCCGCTCCCGAATACTCGATTTTTGGAAAACGCGTAAATTTTCAAACTTATAATGTTTTTAAACAAACAGTGTCTACATTGCTTGCTACGAAGGCCGCTTCTTTATCTGAAGAAGATTTGAAACGAGCGGATCTCCTCGAAAAACAATTTGAAATTGATGTTTGTTTAAAAATGGGGAAGAAAGTTTCTGCGGGACTTATAGGTTTAAATAATTTATATGGGGGGCAATCTTTCGGTAGTGGAGGAGCTTACGGTTCCGTGAAGGCTTATGATTTGGAGGCTTTGAGGAGAGGTGAAAAAGTTGAAAAGAAGATTTCTAGAAAAAGTTATGCGGATGATGGTTTTTGTTCCGGAGTAAGTTCTGTGTATATTGAACCAAATACGATAATTGTGGCTAAGGGTGGTGACTGTATCGGAGAGGGGCGCGAATGGATGGAGGTGTATTATTGTGAAGAGTAGTTTTTGAAAATTTTATGTTTTGAAAAAGGTGAGGCGAATTCTTTTTAAGGAAAATGTCTCACCTTTTTAAGTGTTGGGCCGTTTTCGACAGGGTGTCGATTGGGCTACGAGGTCTCTCATCACCAGGCGCCGGCGAAGTTGCGTTCGAATGGGTCGCACTTCATCAGGTTTGAGAAGTGTTCCTCTCCGGGAGATTCGTGGTTAAGTCCCAGCGCCGTGTCGTAATGGTCCAGCTCGACGTTCTCCGGAGGAACTCCTTGTTCCATAAATTGATGGAGGGCGATGTCGTGGAGGTCGACTCCAGGTTGTCCCTTGCGGGGTCCGAAGATGACGGAGTAATCGTGAACTTGCCACTTTTTGATGAGTGGCCAGCGGTCGTCGTCTGCTCCGATGCCGTAGGTCATGTGGGTGGCGCCGAATCCAATCCACACTTGGATTTCCTCTGGGTCGACACCGAGAGTCTTCAGTTGGTGGAGCAGGGTCTCGACGATTGAACATCCTTCCTTTCGGATAAGATTGTTCAGTCCTGCGTGAAGCAGGAACTTGTAGGGGCCGGCGGTTCCCACGATGATTGGGCAATCTGCGTTGCAGATGCCCATCCCGAACTGCTTGCGCCTTGGGAGAAGCACCCCGTCCGTCTTGTGCCCGGTTTTTTCGTCGGCCGAGAGGCTTCGGAGAAATCCGGGAAAGTGATCGAGGCCGTCAGCCTCCCACATCAGCAGGTTGGTGAACCCCAGAGAGGGGAAGTACCAATCCTTCGTGTCGGTAGCTTTTTGCAGATCCTTGAATCGCTCTCGGAAGTTCTCCTGCTTCGGGTGGAAGCTTCCTTCTTCTTTGAGCGAGAGCCCCACTGTGAGTCCGCAACGGGTCTCTTTTTTCACAAGTTTCACGAGTTCCTCCTTTTAGTGAAAGACCAATTTCCGCTTGCGACCTTGCAAGTGAAAACGAAGAGAATTTAAACATTTATCTTTGTTTTGTCAAATTGTTTTGAGGTCTGTTTTTGAATAAAAAAAGACCGACCACGAGTGGCCGGTCTTTTACTAAAATTTCAAAAAAGATTATCTGACAGCATCTTTTAGTGTCTTTCCAGCTTTGAAAGCAGGAAGTTTCATTGCAGGGATTGAAATTGTTTGGCTTGGATTTCTTGGGTTTACACCTTTTCTAGCGGCTCTCTTTGATACTCTGAATGTGCCGAAACCTGTGATTGTAACTGTTTCGCCTTTTTTTAGGCTTTTTGTGATCATTGAAAGTACTGAGTCTAGTACTTCACCAGCGGCTTTTTTTGTAACGCCTGCTGCTTCTGCTGCACCAGCTACGAGTTCACCTTTTGTCATGGTTTTATAAGGTTAGATTGATATTGGCTTTCTAAAGCTTTTTCTAGAAAGCTGAGTTAAATTATAGCGACTAAAACGCCCAAAGCAAGCCAAGTGCATTTTGTTATAGTTTTTTTAGGTCTTTATGGTGGTTTTTTTGATTTGTCGGTTTTTATATTTTGTTTTTGGAAAGCCGTTTTTTCTGTGGCGTTTTTTTGTCTTGATTTTTGATGCTTCTTGTTTTGGTATTAGCAAGCGGAAAGGTTTGTAGGTAAAAGTTTTTTACTTTACGATTTCGGTATTGTGCTATAATTTGATGAAAAATTCTCAAAAAAAATATTATGGCAAAGAATTTAGTGATAGTAGAGTCTCCTGCAAAAGCAAAGACTATTTCGAGGTTTTTGGGTAAAGACTACCGTGTGCTTGCTTCAATGGGGCATGTGAGGGATCTTCCAAAATCAAATATGGGTATCGATATTGAAAACGATTTTAAGCCGAACTATGCCGTTACCCCCGATAAAAAGAAAATTGTTGCTCAATTAAAACAAGAGCTTACAAAAGCCGAAAACCTATACATCGCGACTGATGAGGATCGCGAAGGAGAGGCTATCGGCTGGCATCTTGTTCAAATTCTTAAACCTGAGAAAACAAATATTCCCACTTTTAGAATCGTTTTTCATGAAATTACAGAGAAGGCTATAAAGGATTCGCTAAAATCTCCTCGACAAATAGATGAACAATTGGTGGATGCGCAGCAGGCTAGACGCGTTCTTGATAGGCTTGTGGGTTACGAACTTTCGCCGCTTCTTTGGAAAAAAATCAGATTTGGTCTTTCCGCAGGGCGTGTTCAGAGTGTTGCTGTTCGGTTAGTCGTGGATAGGGAAAGAGAAATTCAGAATTTTAAGCCCGAAGAGTATTGGAAGGTGATTGGAAATTTTGAAAAACAGGATAAGAAATTAAAAGATAAAGATAGACTTTTTTCTGCGGAACTTCAGAAGTACAAGGGAAAAAAGTTTGAACTTTCAAAAGAAGAAGATGTGAAAAAAGTGCTTGAAGATTTGAAAGATGCTTCGTATTTAGTGACAAAAGTGGAGAAAAAATCTCAAAAAAGGTCGCCGGCTCCTCCGTTTATCACTTCCACTTTGCAACAAGAGGCAAGCCGAAAACTCGGATTTTCCGTGAAAAAAACAATGATGGTTGCGCAGAAACTTTATGAAGGCGTCGATGTTGGAAACGGTTCGACAGGTCTTATTACTTATATGAGAACCGATAGTGTAAATCTTTCCGATTTGGCTTTGAAAACGGCAAAAGAGGTGATTGTTTCGGAATTCGGTGCCGAGTATGCGCTTTCAACTCCTCGAAGATATAAAGGCGGAAAGGGCGCGCAGGAAGCGCACGAGGCGATTCGTCCCGTTGATCTTGCTCTTCATCCCGAAATGATCGCTTCAAAACTTGAAAAAGATCAAGCCAGACTTTATGAACTTATTTGGAAACGAACAATCGCTTGTCAGATGGCGGAGGCGATTTTGGATAAAGTGGCGGTTGATGTTGAAGCAAATCAGTATATGTTTAGAGCTACCGGTCAAACCGTGAAGTTTCCGGGATTTATGAGTGTGTATATGGAGGGACGGGATGAGGATCATAACGAGGAGGAAAGCGGGGAAGGTGCGGGCGAGAAATTTTTGCCGGTTTTGACGGAAAACGAGGCCGTGGATTTACTTAAATTAAACACAAGTCAGCATTTTACAAAGCCGCCTGCGAGATACACCGAGGCTTCTTTGGTTAAAAAAATGGAAAGCGAGGGAATTGGAAGACCGAGTACTTATGCTCCGACAATCAGTACGATTATTACGCGAGGATATGTGGAAAAAGAGGGAAAGGCTTTAAAACCGACCGATACCGGATTTGTGGTAACGGATATGCTTATTGCGCATTTTCCGAAAATTGTAGATTTACATTTTACGGCTGGAATGGAGGCGAATCTTGATGAGGTGGAACATGGGAAAGTTGAGTGGGTGCCGATGCTAAGGGAGTTTTATACGCCTTTTCATGAGCTTGTGGCTGAAAAGGATAAAGAGGTGAAAAAGGGCGAGGTGATAACGGAAACGACGGATGAAGTTTGTGAGAAATGCGGATCTCCAATGACAATAAAATTGGGAAGGTTTGGTAAGTTTTTGTCTTGCAGTAATTATCCGGAATGTAAAAACGCAAGGCCGCTTAAGGGATCTTCAAATGAGGGCGGGCCGAGCGGAATTGTGAGCGAAGATCAGATGACGCCCGATCAAAAGGCTCAACTTGATGATTATAGACGAAAGTTTAAAGATAAAAAGTGTGAAGAATGCGGTGCTCCTGTGGATGTGAAAGTGGGAAGATATGGACCGTTTTTGGGTTGCAGCAAATATCCGGATTGTAAAAAAATTACTCCGATAATTGTGTTTTCAGGGGTGAAATGCCCTGTGTGTAAGGACGGACAGCTTGTAGAAAGGCATACAAAGAAGGGAGGAAAGATTTTCTGGGGATGTAATAAATTTCCGAAATGCCACTTTGCTTCTTGGGATAAGCCTGTGAAAATCGATAAAGATAGCGGAAAACTAGTGGTTTTAAAGAAAAACGGGGAAGAGGGAATTTATGAGCCGGGGGCTACGAGGGGGGCTTCTAAAAAGGAAAGCGCTTCGACTGCGGTGAAAAAAACGAAAGAAGCGCCGAAAAAGAAGGCAGCCACAAAAGCTTCTAAGAAGGTGAAAGCGACGAAGAAATCTGTGAAGAAAGAATAGGCTTTTGGAAAAAAAAGATGTGTTTGACACGCTTTGGGTCTTGTTTTAAGATGTCGCCTTTTAACAAAAGCAAGCATGAATAGAACAAGGGTTCCGAAAAATTATGAGAATACCGCTAGGCTTTTTGATTCGTATGTTTCCAGTATGGAGGTTTTTAAAACGGCGGAGAATCCAGGTGAGCTCGGTTTTTTTGAAGTGGCTGAGGGGTTTAGGGAAAGATTTTTGAGGGCTTTGGATTTGGAAACGGACAAGGAGGGTGTTTTGGAAAAACTTCGTGCAAAGTATGGACTGGATGTGGTTTCGTTGGTTTTGAGATAGAATTTTTGAGGGGCTTGATTGTGAGTCGTTTCATGGTTCTTTGTTAAACCTCTTGACAAAAATGTGCGCCTATTGTATTTTATTGTCTAATAATTTAATAAATTTTATGGCTAATTATGAATTTGATAGGTTGAAAGATTTGGCTGGAAAGTATGTTGATTCTATTGATTCTTGGAAATCGGAAGAGGATCCTGAAAAATACTCTAAGGCCTTTGAGATGGCAGAAGGGTATAAACAGCAGTTTAATGCAGTTTTGGCTGGGACTCCGGATCAAACTTCTGTTTTGGAAAATTTGGCGAGAATTTATGGAGACCATGAGGTGTATTTTCTTACTAGGGAATATTAAAAAATATTAAAAAATATTAAAAACGTCTTTTTATCGAGGGCGTTTTTTTTATGCCAAAAATTAAAAAGCGATTGGTTTTTTTGTGTATTTTGTGCTAAAATATAGGGATTTAATAAAACAAAAACAAAAATATGAAAAAAATAGTTCTTTTTGCACTTTCTTTACTGCTTTTTCCGGTTTTGGGTAGTCAGGGTGTTTTTGCCGAAGATGATACGCAGTGTACCGGAAGAATCAAAGGTGATACAATAATCGATCCTTTGGAGGCGAATTTTAACGGAGGAGTGACCACTTTTAACGATGCCGGAGACCTTAAACTTGTGGATTTGAGCGTGATGCTTGGAGCAGGTAGTATGGGCTATGCGCCTTCAAGAGAGGCTGCGGCTTGTACGATTTCCGATGAGGACGAGGCATTTATGACGCTGGGCCCTGATGAGTTTGGCGTAAAGGGTTTTGCTTGGAATACGAATTTGGGATTTATTTCGATGTATTGTGACGGTGCGGCAGCGCCTTATGAAAATTTAGGTTTTAATTGCGGAAATTTTCAATATGGGGTGAAGGTGGGCGCGGAGGCTACGAGTGGAGCTCCCGTGGGTTCAAGGCCTCTTTTGGGCTATGCCTATAATGATGTGCTGGGGTATATAAATTTTTCGTGTTCTGGCGGAGTTGATGTGTATGGAAATGCTTGCGGAGACAAAACATATGGTGTCTTTAGGGATTCTGCAGGGAATTTGAAAGGACACGCTTATACCACTGCCGGAATTTATTTAGTGTTTACAGGGGTGAATATGGGGCTTCCCGATGAGCTTGTAGTAGAGGATGGTTGGTGTGATGGCAAGCCTTTTGTGTGCTTGGAAATTAAGCCTGATCCTTTGAGTTTGGATTATAATTTGACCGATGGATATAAATTGGCGGATGGAATAGACTATTATGAGGTTCATGTATATTTGAAAGACAAAAACGGGATATATAATCCGGCTTTGTATGATGAGAAAACTTTTTTTCAGTCACTTAATTTTTCTTGGGTTGATCGTTTGAAATTAAATCAGCTTGCGGGGCAAAAAGTGGAGAATTCTTTAAATGAGAAGTCGGAACCTTACATAGATCGAAAAGGCGGAGTTGTTTATAAGCCGGTGAGTGGTCTTACAAAGGATGATTTTACGAATATGGGAGATGGGCATTTTGTTTTAACGAAGAAAATTTCTTCTTTTGCACCAAGCAGTGACGGAAATGTATCAAAAACGAGTAGCCTTACTCCTCCGATTTTAGTGAAAAACGAGAGGTTTTTGTATCAGTATCCAAAGATAGGACAACCTATCGAAGAGAATGTTCTTAAACTTATGAATTTGAGTTTTACTTTGCTTGATGATGCGACTGGACTTCCCGTACCAGGGGTTCCCGGAGTTGTGTATCCGAATGGGCAGGAAGGGCTTGCTTTAAAATTTAAGCCTGTGTGGGATCTTACTACTTTGTATGTGAATAATTTGCAGGATAAGATTGTGGGATATAGAGGGATTCCTGTGAGTTTTACTTTGAAAGCCACTTTGAGCGGAAAAGAAGCGTTTTCGAATCCGAGTGTGGATTTTCTTTTGGATTATGATGAGAACCTTACTTCAAGTTCTCCTCTTTGTTCAGGTAAATCGGTACTTTTTGATTTTCATTTTTTGAAAGATGTGGAGGGTAAGGATTTGGAGTGTTTTGAACTTTCCGATCCGACGGATCCTTTGTCTCCTTGTAAAAAATATCAGGGGGATTTGTTGAAGCAATCATTACCTTCACTTAGGGATCGTCAGATTTTACTTCCGGCTATTGCTACAGTGTTTGTGGAGGGTGAACAGGTTCCTTGCGATATGGTTCAGGGGCCGGGATTTATTTCCGTTATTTCTTATCAAACGAGTGATGGACTCACAGTGTCTTATTATGGAAATAAAATTCCAAGGTTGGGTGGTGGTGTGATTTCAAATCCGGCAGCCTTGATAAGAGGTAATGTGTATGCCCAGACATCTTTTACTCCAAGCGCACAGACCGAATCCGGACAGGTTCTTAGTACCGTGAATTTGGATATCGTTCAAGATACCGTGAAAGAAAATTTGGCGAAGGCGTTTTTGAATAAAAAATTGCCTGTGGGAAGCGGAAGAGCGTGTGTTTTAAAAGGTTTATCGGGAGAAAAGGATGTTTCCGGTTGTACACCAGCAAGTGATTTTGCTGTGTTTGATGTAAAAGATGAAAAGGCTTTTTATTTTAAAGATAGTGATGTTGTTGTTGATTCAAATATTAGTTGGGATGGATTGAAAGTTTTAATTGTTGATGGAGGTAATGTTTATATTAATGAAAATTTGTATAATGAAGTGTCCGCTAACAAAAGGCTTTCTTTAGTGGTACTTCGTGGCTATGACAAAGCTTATGGGGAGGCTGGAAATATTTACATTGCGCCAAACGTTCAAAATATTCAGGCGAATATTGCGGCTTCGGGTTCGATTTTTTCTTATAGCGGAGATCGTGAGAAAATAAATCGAATAAGCGGAGAGCCGATTTGGGTTAGTGATGATGCGAGAATCGAGGCTTTGAATAGACAAATTTTTATACAAGGAAGTATATCTTCGAGAAACACAATCGGTGGAGCGGATTTGGATGCACCAAGATCTGGAAGTCTTGCTAAGGCTAAGCCATATCTTCTGCTTGGAACAGGTGAAATTTTGCAAAATCCAACCGGGGAAGATCGAATTCGTGCGCAACTTTATGATTTGAATTATTTGAGGTTATTTAGAATGGAAATTGAGACGTCTCCTGAGGGGCTTCCGGTGGATCAGGCTTGTGATAAGGGACTTACGCCGGATGATATAATGAATATTTCAAGTGGTGTTCCTGTTGTTTTTAATGGAAAAACTTGTAACGGAATTGATCCTTTGAGTGCTTATCCTCCAGGTGATTTGGTTGCGCCGGATGATCCGTCTTTGTATGCGCAGGGAGTGCCTGATGGTGAAAACAATTCGCCGGTGTATGTGTTTTATGTGGCTCCTTCGAAAGAGTCTTTTGTGTTCTCTAAGCCGGGGGCGCTTAATATTGGGAGGTAAATAAAATTAATAGTTTAGGGCCAGTCTTCGCTCATTGAGCTACGACCGGCCCTTTTGTTTCTTTAAATAATTTTTCGTTTTTAGAAAATTATACAGTGAGTTCTTTGTATGTTTTCAGGTGGTCGTATACCACATCTTTTATGGCTTTCATTTGTTCTTCGTTTTTCGCTTCGAATCTGAGGGTTAAATTAGGGCTTGTGTTTGAGGCTCTGATTAGCGCCCAGGCGATTTCGTCAAACTCGATTCTTACTCCGTCGATCGTGATGCAGTCGTATTGTTTTGTGAAATGATCCACGATTTTTTTCACCACTTCGAATTTTTTTTCATCATCGCAGGCTATTTTTATTTCCTCCGTTGTTACCGTTTTTTCGATATCTTCAAACATTTCCGAGAATGGGCGCATGTGGCGAGAAATAATTTCCAAAATTTTTATTGCGGCCAGATATGCGTCGTCAAATCCGTAGTAGTTTTCCGCGAAAAACATGTGGCCTGAAACTTCGCCAGCAAAAGGTGCGCCGATTTTTTTCATTTTTTCCACAATCAGGCTGTGTCCCGTTTTATACATAATCGGATTTACACCCGCTTTTCCCATCGCATTTATCACCGCTTTTGAAACTTTGGTATCGAAAACGACCTTTGGATTTCTGATTCGGGTAGTCAAATCTCTTGCCAAAATATATAGAAGAAAGTCCGCAGAATAGTGTTTTCCTTTTTCATCCACGATTCCCACTCGATCCCCGTCGCCGTCAAAACCGATGCCAAGATCCGATTTTGTTTCGAGAACTTTATCTATCAGTTGCACCATGTTTGCTCGTTTTTCAGGATCGGCCGGGTGATTTGGAAATGTGCCGTCCGGTTCCAAAAACAAATACTCTGTGTCCATTTTCAGTTTTTCAAAAAGCATTTTCGTGGAAGGTCCGCAGGCTCCGTTTCCGGTATCCACTACGATTTTGAGTGGGCGATCGATTTTAACTTTTGAGACGAGATCGCTTGTGTATGCTTCGTTTAAATCCATTTCTTCGAGTGCGCCTTTTTTTTCGGAATCAATGAGTTCGTTTTTTTCGATGAGTTTATACACTTCTTGAAGCTCTTCTCCGTGTATGGAATCGGCATCTTTTTTGCAAACTTTAAAGCCGTTGTACTCTTTTGGATTGTGGCTTGCGGTAATCATTATTCCACCGTCGAGTTTTAGATTGCAAATAGACCAGTAGAGCATCGGGGAAGTGCAGAGCCCGATGTCGATGACACTTAGACCTGTGTCGGTTACACCTTTTATTATTTGTTCTTTGATTCTAGGGCTTGAAAGTCTTGCATCGGCGCCGATTGATATTTTTTTTGCGCCGAAATTTAGGACTAAGTGTGTGGCTGCGGCTTTACCGATCAGGTAAGCGTCTTCATTTGTGATGTCCGTTTCGGCGATGCCGCGGATGTCGTAAGTGCGGAAAATTGATTTGTTCATGGTTTAGTGGGCTAAAATTACTGGTATTTTTTCGAGTTTGTGGGAATTTTCTTTTTTTAGGCGAAGGGTCTTGTGAACGGTGTTTGGGTTTATGCCTTTGCTTAAAAGTTCTTCTTTTGAGATGCCTTCCTCCGTTTGTTTTAATATGGAATCGATTTCTTTGAGGGTGCCGCCGAGTTCGTTTTCATCGGTTTGGCCTTTGTAAAGCTCTCCGGAAGGTGTTTTTGTGAGAAGCTCGTCGGGGAGTTCCAAGTGCTCTGCGAGTTTTTGGACTTCGTCTTTGAATAGGTCACCTATGATGAAAATGTCTGCGGCTAGGTCTCCGTGCTTCGCTCCGTATCCCAAAGAAAGGTCTGTTTTGTTTGCAGTTCCTATAACAATACCGTTTCTGGTGTTTGCAAAATTGTAAAGTATGTTTGTGCGGAGGCGGGATTTTGTGTTTATCAAAGCCAATTCCGAGGGTTTCCAAGGGAGAGGCATAAATTCTATTATGAATGAATTTATGGGAACCAGATATGTTTCCACATCAAAAAACGAGCAAAGGGCTTTTGCGTGCGATGTGTTTTCTTCATTTGAAATGCCTTTTTCAGGCATAATTATCGCCGTAACGTTTTCACTTCCGAGTGCGTCCACCATAAGTTTTAAACAAACAGTGGAATCGATGCCTCCGGAAACGCCTATTACTGCTCGTTTATCCGGCATTTCTTTGAAAAACTTTTGGATACCCGAGAGGATTTGGGTGTAGGTGTTGTGCATGCTCATAGTGAGGGGGTTACCGATTTTTATCCGTAATTTTTGATGGATTTTTGAATTTCACGCGTTTGGGCTTTTTTCTTTATGTCTTCGCGTTTGTCGTATTGTTTTTTTCCTTTCATAAGGCCAATTTTTACTTTGATTTTTCCCTTTTTGCCGTAAAGCTCAAGGGGAAGTGCGGTGAGGCCTGTCTTTTTTAAATTTGTTTCGAGTTTTTCAATTTCCTTTTTGTGTAGCAAAAGTTTCCTTCTTCGTTTCGGTTCGTATTTTTGATTTGATGAATTTTTGTATTTTGAAATGTTCATTTCTCGGATAAAAGCCTCCGAGTTTGAAATTTCCAAATAGGCACCTTTTAAATTAGCTTGGCCGTTTTTTATGGATTTCACTTCATCGCCGGAAAGCGAAATTCCGGCTTCAAATTCCTCTTCCACAAAATATTCGAAATAGGCCTTTTTGTTTTTTGCAAAACTATTTTCCACTTGATTTCGGCTTTAGTAAGTATGTGGTGCAAAGGGCGAGAACAATCATAAACGAAACCCAGCACCAAGGGCAAATCGCTCCGATTTTGAAAAACTCAAGGTATCGTAAATAAAGTGAAAAAACGAGGCCGGCAAGCAGGCTTAGTTTTATCAGATTTTCGAGGATTTTTTCTTTGATGAAAAATCTTTGAAAAATAAGCGTTGCTAAAAATGCGTAGAAGAAAAAGCCAAAAACAGCCATCGGAATGCCGAAAATGAAGCTATACGGTGATGAAAGAATGTGTCCGCAACCGTCGTTTGTGCAAGGAATGTTTTGGTCGGGATTTACTTGGAAATACCAGAGATAAGCGCTTAAGGCGAGTCCGAGAAAAGTTAAAACAAAAAGAATCAAATTATATGTGTCTATTTTTTTACTCATTTTGGTTTTTTATATTTCCGCAGAGTGATATTATTATATAGTTCGTATTTTGTGAACTTAACTTTGTATGCGTATTGTATCGAAATGTGTCGGAGTGGGTTATAAATATGCTCTAAAGCCTGTGCTTTTCAGTTTTGATCCGGAAAAAATTCATGATTTGTTTTTAAGTATAGGAAATTTTTTGAGTAGACATAATGTTTTGAAAAAAATTACGAGGACGGCTTTTTATTATGAAAATCCGATTTTGCATCAGAATATTTGCGGGATTGATTTTACAAATCCCGTCGGGCTTTCGGAAGGCTTTGATAAAGATGGACGGCTTACCGAGATTCTTGATGATGTGGGATTTGGATTTATGCAGGTCGGGTCGGTGACGCTTTGTTCTTATGAAGGCAATCCGAAACCTCGACTTAAGAGACTTAAAAATTCGAAATCCATTTGGGTGAATTTCGGGCTTAAAAATGTCGGAGTCGAGAAAATTATTAAGAGAATTTCCGCTAGAAAAAATAAAAAATTTCCGATCAGCCTTTCCGTGGCGAAGACTAATTGTGTGGAAACTGCCGATAGAAGCTGCGGAATTAAGGACTATGTTGGCTCTCTTTCGAAAATTGTGGAAAGTGGCGTTGCGGATTTTTTGACGATTAATATTTCTTGTCCGAACGCTTTCGGTGGGGAACCTTTTACAGATAAGGAGTCTTTGACAGAGCTTCTGACTGCGGTTTTTAAGGATGCGGGAAAAATTTCCGTGCCCGTTTTTATTAAGATGCCTTTAAGTCTTCCCTGGGAGGAATTTTCCGGTCTTCTTGACGTCATCTTGAAGTTTCCGATTTCGGGTGTGATTATCGGGAATTTGCTTAAAGACAGAACAGGGCTTCACTCAAAGGATAAACTCGAATTTTCTCACGGAGGAATTTCGGGAAAACCGATGAATGAAAAAGCGAATAAATATATTTTTGAGACTTATAAAGCCTATGGAGACAGGCTTAAAATTATCGGAGTCGGTGGTGTCTTTTCCGCTGAGGATGCTTATAAAATGATAAAAAACGGGGCGAGTCTTGTGCAACTCATCACGGGAATGCTTTTTGAAGGGCCTCAACTTATCGGAGAAATAAACGAAGGCTTGGTTAAGTTGCTTAAAAAAGATGGGTTTTCTTCGATTGGGGATGCCGTTGGAAAGAATTTAAAAAAATAAAAATACAGATTCCTATTTTTGATTTCTGATTCTTAAGGGATAATCTTCAACCAGTTTTTCGGCATAGCCAGTGTATTGTGAAGGTTGAAGTTCAGACAGACG
>CAYODN010000023.1:0-13534 GCA_964402735.1 uncultured Candidatus Peribacteria bacterium
AAAAAATCCGGGCGAACAACAAAATCCTATCCCTGAATCAAAAATTCCACACCCGATAAGAGACATTTTCGAACTAATGGACATAGGAAGAAAAATCGACCGCGCCCTCGGAGAAGGAAGAAATTCCAACTACAAACCTTGGGAAAAGGATTAAAAAACAACAATATTTATAAATATCAAATATACAAAAATATCAAGGAATGAAAACCAAAATCTCAACATGGACAAAAACACTTCTAATTATAATTCCTTTCATCGCATTGGTAGCGATCGTGTTATTCAGTGGCGATATAATTGGAATCCAAGGTTTCGTTAAAAAACAAGCACAGCTACAAAAGAAGGATTCTCCGGAAAACATTCTTCCCCAAAATATCGATACCGAAAACCTAAAAAAACTCAGCCCCATCAATAAATTGATTTCTATAACAGGCACAGTTGCAGAAATCAATGGTTCCCCCATACAGGACGCAAAAGTAGCCTTATATTTCCAATACGATTCAGCTGGCAAGACCTACAGAATAGAAATCGCAAATAAAAAAACTGATCTTAACGGAAAATTCAATATATCCGAAGTAGAAATATTTTTGGGAATGAACGCTAGACAATTGCAAAATTCAAAACCTTTGCCTTTATTTGTTAAAGTAAGTAAAGAAAACTATCTTGATACCTTCGTTTACGATCATGAAGAAATTCCGAAATTAATGTCTCAGAACACTTGGAATTCAAATATTATTTTAAACCAACTCCCTAATTATTTATTAAAAAAAAGTGACTTTTACGAAGTATTGTATTATCCCGGTTATGAAGGGTGCGCAAATGTAGCTATGGAAAAAATGAAATTTTATTATCCCCTTGTTAAACAATTCTTTATTGATGCCCAAAATATTCAAAATTTCCCAATCGTCTATTATTTCAAAACTTCAAGTCAACTTCCCGCCGGCAATTTCCACGGCTCTTTCAATGGACTTGAGTCCAATTGTTATCCATGGACCGACAACACGGAAAATGCATCAATAAACGACATGTGGAATACCGCTTTGCCACATGAACTGGTACATTTTTTTACAGAAAATATAATGTATAAACAACTTCCATATTGGTCTTTCGAAGGTCTAGCGAATTATATTTCTTCGCTTATCCGAAACACTCCTATCGATTGCAACGAAAACAATTTTTTACCCGTGCAAGACTTACAAGGAGCTTGGTCTAATTATTATGATTCCGCCTCTTGTTTTTGGAAAATTTTAGATACGGACTTTCCCGAAATAATTTCAAAAATAACACAAAGAGCTAACCAAAAATTTTTGGCCTCACCACCAACCTCAAATGCAAACTTCCCGGAATTATATCTCAAAACAAGTATTTTCAAAGATGAGATGTTAAAAAACATATTAATCGAAGAGTACTTTTTATCCCAAAATGACGCGGAAAATTATTTAGAAACACTATTTGAAAAATTTTATTATGACGAAACTAAATTATAAATAAAAAAATTTAGTTTTAATAAATTTATAAAAAAAATCCCTCTTGACGCCCATTCCCGTCTGAAGGATATTTTCACTGTATTGGAAATCACTCCAATACCGTTTTGGAGGCGAGAAATGACTCACAAAGGCTGGGCGAGGTTCGTACCTCCCCACGGCAACTGCACCGTTAAGTTTCTCGACATTCAACTGATTGTCGAGGACGACACGATGACGGTTCTCAACAAAGGACCGCTGATCGAAATCAAGGTCGCTGAAAATGAAAAAATTCTCAAGCCCAACGAATCCCTTCGTCTCATCAAAATTGCGCCCGGAACTCAACTTCTCTGGCGCTATGGTTGAGCGAAGAGCACATCGGGGGTCGCACGAAAGTCCGGCCCCCCTTTATCACCCTTTCACACCACTTGCCAAAGATTTTTTAGCACTGTATAATATCAAGTGCTAATTTTAATTTTTTAAAATATGTCCGAGGAAAGGCGCAAAAAAGTTCTTCAGGAAATTATAAACAGATTCATTCAAACGGGCGAACCCGTGGGCTCAAAAACCCTCATCGTTTCATATAAATTCAGTGTTTCTCCGGCCACAATCCGAAACGATATGATGGAGCTCGAAAAACAGGGCTTAATTTTCCAACCCCACATTTCAGCCGGAAGAGTCCCCACGGATAAAGGTTACAGGCTTTTCGTAGATGAAATGGCCGATTTCGAGCTTGCGAGAAAAGAAGCCATAAAAGCGCTTCAAAGCATCACCCGTGAATACAAAGTTGAAAAACTTCGCCAACACCTTTTCGATGCGGTGCAAATCCTCGCAAGAGCCACAAATCAAGCCAGTTTTGCCACCACACCCGATAATCCCCACACATTTTTCCTCGGAATGTCGAATATGCTCCGCCAACCCGAATTTTCGCAGGACGCAATCCACGCCTCCGAAGTTTTCGAAGTTCTCGAAAAAGGAAACAATTTCGTAAACACGCTTAATTCGCTGGACGTAGACGAAAACATAAAAACATTCATCGGCGAAGAAAACATCATCAAGGAAATTCAAAGCTGCTCGATAATCGTTACAAAATACCAAAAAGACGGCCTTTCGGGCTTCCTCGGAATTCTCGGCCCGAAAAGAATGAACTACCCCTTTAATATCGTTCTTCTCGAAGAAATAAAAAAACTCCTTAAATAAACCGACACATGACACAACACACCCAAAAGGATCCGCAAAAGGATCAAAATAACGAAAACACAGTTGCAAACGAAACGGAAACACCCACAACTCCCCTTCCGCCAAAGGACCCGAAGGACCTCGAAATCGAAACCTTAAAAAAACAACTCGAAACGGTTACAGAAACCGGAAAACGCCTAATGGCGGATATCACGAATTTGAGAAGACGAAACGAAGAAGAAGGCCTTCGCACGGTTCTTTACGCAAATAAAAATTTAATAAAACTCCTTCTCCCGGGCTTGGACAACCTAAAAAGAGCACTTTTGCACATACCCGAAAATGCCGGTGATTGGGGCAAAGGAATAGAAATGTCTATTCGCCAAATCGAAAAAGCCTTGGCGGAAAGCGGCCTTAAAAAGATGGAAACAACGGGCGCGAATTTCAACCCCGAGCTTCACGAAGCTGTTCTTCAAGCCGACGGCGAGGAAAACAAAATTCTTGAAACCCTCGAAGACGGCTACACACTCGGAGATATGGTGATTCGCCACGCAAAAGTAAAAATCGGAAACGGCAAAACGGAAGAAGTTAAATAATATGTAATAAGTTTTATGTTTTTATTTTTTAAAAGAGTGCGTTTGAGCAAAAAAAGGCTTGGTCAAAACCGAAGGTTTTGCTTTTTTTGCGAAACCGAGGACAATTTTTCGCTGGAAAAAATTGTCCGTCACTCGTTAAAAAATACATACATAAGCCCTCTCAAAAATATTGACAACCAAAAATTAGCACTCTATAATATCGAGTGCTAACAAATTAAAATTTAACAATTAAACAAATATGGGAAAAATAATAGGTATTGACCTTGGAACCACATATTCATGCGTTGCGGTTATGGAAGGCGGTGAAGCCGTTGTAATCCCTTCAGTCGAAGGCTCACGCACCACTCCATCCGTTGTCGCAATGAAGAACAAAGAACGACTTGTCGGCATCCCTGCAAAGAATCAGGCTGTCACAAATCCCGACAACACGATTTATTCCGCAAAACGTCTCATCGGTCGCCAATTCAGTGAATCCGAAGCCGATATAAAACGCCTCTCCTATAAATGCGTAAAAGGCAAAAACGGAGAAGTTGAAATTATGCTCGATGGCGAACAAAAACGCCCTGCGGAAATTTCAGCAATGGTACTTCAAAAACTCAAAGCCGACGCGGAGGCATATCTTGGCGAGCCTGTCACGGAGGCCGTTATCACCGTTCCCGCATATTTCAATGATGCGCAAAGACAAGCCACGAAAGATGCCGGAAAAATCGCCGGTCTTGATGTTAAAAGAATTATAAACGAACCCACCGCAGGCGCTCTTGCATACGGTGTTGATAAAAAAGGCGGAGACAAAAAAATCGCAATTTACGATCTTGGAGGCGGCACTTTCGATATCTCGATTCTTGAAATTGGAGAAGGAGTTTTCCAGGTGAAATCTACAAACGGAAACACTCAGCTTGGAGGCGACGATTTCGATCAAAGAATTATGGAATGGATTATCGCTGAGTTTAAAAAAGAAAGTGCGATTGATGTTTCAAACGATAAATTGGCTATCCAAAGAATCAAGGAGGCCTCGGAAAAAGCGAAGAGAGAACTTTCATCGCTTCACGAAACGACGATCTCGCTTCCCTATCTCACGGTTGATCAAAACGGACCTCGAAATTTCGAGACGAAACTCACACGTTCAAAATTCGAAGATTTAATTTCGGATCTTGTGGAAAAAACCGTGCTTCCTTGCAAAAAAGCCATCGAAGACGCAAAAATTTATTTCTCGGATCTTGATGAAGTGATTCTTGTTGGAGGCTCCACAAGAATTCCGATGGTGCAGGAAAAAGTGAAAGAAATTTTCGGCAAAGAACCTCACAGAGGAATCAATCCGGATGAAGTTGTGGCGCTTGGTGCAGCGATTCAGGGAGGAATCCTTCAAGGCGATTCGAATGTGAAAGATATTCTTCTTGTGGATGTAACCCCGCTTTCGCTCGGCCTTGAAACGCTCGGAGGTGTAAACACGGTGCTTATCGAAAGAAACACGGCCATCCCGACATCGAAATCACAAGTATTCTCCACGGCTGCGGACAATCAAAATCAAGTGGAAGTGCATGTGGTTCAGGGAGAACGCCCGATGGCATCGGACAACAAATCTCTTGGTAGGTTTGTACTTGATGGAATTCCACCGGCCCCGAGAGGTGTGCCTCAAATCGAGGTTACATTCGATCTTGATTCAAACGGAATTTTAAACGTAAAAGCCGTAGACAAGGCAACGAATAAGGAACAAAAAATCACGATCACGGGATCTTCGAATATAAACAAGGAAGAACTCGATCGAATGAAGCAGGAAGCCGAGAAATTCGCCGAGGAGGATAAGAAGAAAAAAGATATTATTGAAACTAAAAACAAAGCGGAAAGCTTGGTATTCCAATGCGAAAAAGTGCTAAAGGATGCGGGAGACAAAGCCCCTGCGGAAATGAAAAAGACAATCGAGGACAAAATTGCGGAACTTAAAAAACTCCTCGAGGACAAAGACGTAAAGAAAGAAGACCTCGAAAAAGCCACAGAAGAACTAAACACCGAAATCCAAAAATACGGAAGCGAACTCTACAAAGCCGCCGGCACCCCCGAAGGCCAAGATGTAAAAACCGACGACGAATCCGTAAGAGTCTACGAAAAAGGCAAAAAACAAGATGAAGCCGTCGAAGCCGAAGTAATCGAAGAAGACAAAAACGAAGGCAAGCAGTAAAACTGCGCGACACGAAAACTGTGCGTAGCGAAGCGAAGCACACTGCATCGGGTAGTAGAAAAATTCTACAAACAATCACTCCAAGCCTTCAGTAGAAAAAATATTAAAAAAATTAGAATCAGCGAAGAGAAGCACTATAAAAAATGTGCTTCTCTTCAAAAAAATAAAACAAAATATTTTTAAATTTATTAACAAATCAAAACATGAAAAATAAAAAAACATGTCATAAGTGTGGAAGTGAAAATATTACCCAAACATACAGTGGAGAAAAAGTGGTAAAAAAGGCCAAGCAACATCCGAAATTGCATCACCACTTTTCAAATGCAAAGATTGCGAAAACGTATTCTTTGAAGATTAAAAAATATTTAAACACATCAACTAGTCCGAATACTAATATAATTTTCTATGCCAAAACCAAAAAATTTTCCCGAAGAAATGTTAGATTTTGCTCAAAGTTATTTAGCTTCAGCCATTAGTTTATTAAGTAATTATGAAAAAGACTTTCCCTTTACTTCAATAAATAATTATAAAAAAAGTTTTGTATTATCATCTCATTTTCTAATGGCCCATGGTGTTGAACTGTATTTAAAGTTTTTAATAAAATGGCTTGGAGGTATACCGTCAACGGCTGATCACAATTTGATAAACTTATTAAGTGAATCAAATAAATTATGGACTACACACTTTAAACGAAAAATATTTAACAAAACTGAAGAAAAAGAAATTAACAAATTAAATAAAAATATAATATTTAGATACCCAGTTGATAAACAATTAAATGTAATTCCAGACATGTTTAACAAAGCTTCGAAATGGAATAAACAAAAAGTACAAAAATTAATAAAAAAATGGAATAAAATCCGAGAAAAATTGAATGATTGCGGATATAGATTTACTATAAAGAAAAATAAAGGAGGAATTTAAGTGCATCACACAACATTATTAGTATTCCGTTCACCACTTCGCTTCTAGATTTCACTCCAGTTTTAGTAAGATTTTCGCTTCCCTCAAATTGTATATTACAAAATCTTCATTTATATTGTAGACATTAAGAGAAGTTGCCACCTCAAAACTATGAAAGATATCGCTTTCAAAGATAACACAATAGCAGAGGAATCATTACCCTATCCGATAGTATTATATCCAGGGTTTTATGGTGCCTTTATAGGATTTAAACCAACCTTCAAGGATTCACAATTATTTTTCTGTTCATGTTTTAAAGAAGCAATAGAAAATTATGTAATTCATCAACTAAAAAAACCGACCATTGGTCACTATGATAATGGCAATAAGAAGTTTTTATTAGATTGCGGTCAATTTCCAGATCAATTCATTCAAATATTAAAAAATAAGGGCGAAAATATCGATATTGTCCAAAGTTTTCTTTTCAAAAACAAACTTTGCCACGAATGCAATAAACGTACACCGTCGTATAGATATTGTCATGAAATGTACGGTTCAGTTTTTAAACAAAACTACGGGTGGTACATCAAGAAACAAGCCTATGAATGGGGAATAATCGGCAACGAAATAAATTTCAATTTGTGTCCCGACGAAATCATCGACTTATTAGAGATCGAGCCAAATGAGTATATGAAACTATTTCAAGAATTTTTATCAAAAAATAACGGGAAAGACGCAATCGAATTACAAAGTAAATACAAAAAACAACAAAGAAAAATTTGGAATATTATTGAGAATGAGGTTAGAGAAAAATTTGGACATAAAAAAATCGGCGAAGCATGGACAAGTGAAACAATACTTTTTTTTATTATTAAAAAATTATATCCAAACAAAAAGATATTTCGTCATTTTCGCCCCACCTTTTTACAAGGGTTGGAATTAGACATTTTCATAGAAGATTTTAATCTTGGAATTGAATACCAAGGGGTCCAGCATTATAAACCCATAAAACATTGGGGCGGAAAAGAAGCTCTAAAAAAAGTTCAAGAAAGAGATAAAAAAAAGAAAAAAATTTGCGAATCGCAAAACGTCAATCTGATTTACTTCCAGCACAATGAAGAATTAAGCGAAAAATTTGTCTTAAATCGAATAGAGAGCAACATTAAAAAACAATTTTAATTTCGATTTTTTATTATAAGGGTATATAAGGTGTTTTTCCCGCTCGCTCACTAAAATTTGGCACTTAAAAGTTCCTACGCTCTCAAAATTACACCTCGAAAACTCGACTAACCCGAAACATTAAGTATCATTTTTACCCCCCTTCGAAAATGAAAATTAGGCAAACTAAAGAAGAACTAGACAACCATCTCAAGGAACAATTAAATTTTCTTCAATCTTCATGTGATTCTTACGATCAAGGTAATCATGCTGAAGGAAAGAGAATTGCCTCAACACTTCGAACACTACTACACGACACCAACAATTCAACATCACTCACTAAGCATCTCCAAATTAAACATCAACCATTTCTAAGTACATGTAGCCAATTTTCTGAAGACCCAAGAATAAAGATTTCTAAAAAAGGTTTAATTAGTGTTTTTATTGGTGATGGCGGTGAAGATTTTTTTGTACCACTTGATAAGGCTCCAGAAAAGAAAGAATTGGCTTTTGATACATGGTGGAATGAGTGTATTCTTATTGATCAAAACGGAAATAGGTTCTCAAGAAAAGATATCGTTCTAAATATAGCAAATAACGATGGTGGAAGTCATGTAGACGAAGAACTAAGACCAGAATATGCAGATCTTTCCAGGAACAACTCATTAGGCAACATGACGCATAAATATAGCAAATGGATAGCACTCAAGACCCCAGAACTTGCATCAGTAAGACAAATTGGCCACGAAGTATTAAAAACACTAATTAACGGATACTCTAAACAACCCGTTAATAGAGGCAACGGCTTTATCATAGGGGAAATAACACTAGGTTTCGCAGATGCAATTCCAAGAAAACATCAGAAGTTCGGCAGAAACGATCCTTGTCCATGCGGCAAACCAAAAAAGTACAAGAAGTGTTGTGGAAAAGTTTAAAAACAGGACTTAACTATATATAGTCCATTACGCTCAGTCTATTCATCACACATATTTGCGGATTATTCGCCTTCGACGTAAGATATAAACCACAAACATCACTTACTCCAAGACTTTAAGCGAAAAGCTCTCCCCCTATTTTCCCTATGAACAAGACATACGTAAGTCTAAATTTAGGTTCTCTATCAAAACAAATCTTTATGATCTCTTATACAAAAGATGGAGGATTTTTCATAAAGGACTTAATCAGACAAAATGTTCAAGACAAAAAATGTCTAATATATAAATTTGCCACTGATACAGATAATCACGGAAAAAGGACAGTTACACCAAGCTATAGAGCATTTACAACGGGTGAAGCCAAATTAACTCATCATTTTGACGGAAGTGCTCACATTTCTGGAGAAGGCGTTTTGTCCGGTTACGATTATAATGGAAAGCCCAAAGGAGCAGGAATAAAATCCTTTCCACTTAATGAAACCAATGATGGAGGTCCAGTCTTTGGTTTTTTAGTATGGGGATGCGAACAAAGTTGCCGTAATGCTAAAAAAAACGACGTAGTTCTTACGCTAAATTCGAGCCGTATACATAGCGCTGATATTAACAAGGAGTTAAATGGGTATACGATTGAAGGATTTTATATACTCAAAGCTCTTATCAAACCAAACAATCCCATACCTTCAAAAATTATTTATCACAGTGCAATTGTGGGATATCCCGAACTTACAATTATACCCTCACCAGAAAATATTCCTGGAGTTATTGGATTAGTTGCCACGCCATCAAATCATGGGTTTAAAGAAAAATTTGGTTTCACCCTTTCAGGTGCACCAGGGCAAATTTATGATAAGCACTTTTGTGATTGCCTAAGCATCATTTATCCACTTCGAGAAACACCAAAAAATCATATAAATTTAGATTACCAAAAGGAAAGCTAACAAACCTCTTAATAAAACATTTCCGATATAAAAAGAAGCTTTTCTTTTTATAACCAACACCTTACATTTTTCATTAAGAATATTTTCTCTCCCCACCACGAAAACGATTTATTTATGAATAGAATTGGATTACAATACAACCGTTCAAATCAAACGTAAAATTATGACAAAACAAGAAGCAAAAGAAAAAATCGCAAAGCTGGTTGAAAAATATCAAAACCTTGTTGATACAAGAAAAGTAAATTCATACAACGAAGCCCAAACACGAAACGAATTTATCGAACCGCTTTTTGAATTTTTAGGTTGGGACATGAGAAATCTTGAAAACCCAAGCGAAGTAACAACAGAAGAAACTGTTTCAAAAGGACGTGTTGATTTAGCGTTTCGCCTAAACCACATTCCTGTGATGTTTCTTGAAGCGAAAGCCCTGAAAGTTGATTTAGATGAATGGAAATGGGCAGAACAAGCTATAAACTACTCTTGGAACAAAAGTGTAACTTGGGCGATTCTTTCCGATTTCGAAGGAATAAAAATTTTCAACGCCGAAATTCCGCCCAAAAGCTTAACTCAAAATCTTTTCTTTGAGTTAAAATGGCATGAATATATAGATCGTTTTGACCAACTCTGGCTTTTATCCAAAGAAAGTTTTGAAGAAAAAAAACTTTTTGAACAAGCGGAAAAATGGGGCAAACTCACCAAACGAAAACAGGTAGGTGAAAAGCTTTTTGAAGATTTGACTAATTGGAGAACTCTTCTCACAAAAGATTTTAAGAAAAACAACAGCAATATTGATGAAGACGCTATCGACGAAGGAGTCCAAAAAATTTTGGATCGTCTAATTTTTATCCGTACCGCCGAAGACAGAAAAATTGAACAAAATATTTTACTCTCCCTTGTTCGTGAATGGGAAACCTCAGGAAAAAAACACAACATTTTCAAAAGACTGAATGATGGATTTCGTTGGTTTGACGATCATTACAATTCAAAGCTTTTCGCGTCGCACGCACTGGAAAACTGGAAAGCCGACGACAAAGTGTTTGAAACAATCATCAAAGGACTTTATCAAACCGCTGACGGATACCGCTACGATTTTTCCGCGATTTCAACCGATGTTTTGGGTGGAATTTATGAACAATATTTAGGCTATGTTCAAGGAAAAAGACAAAAAGAAGAAAGGACCAAATCAAAAAGAAAATCACAAGGAATTTATTACACACCAAAATATGTTGTTGAGTATCTGATCGAGCAAACACTCGGGGAAGTATTGAAACAATCCAAATCCAAAGATATCCCAAATATAAAAATTCTTGACCCCGCTTGCGGTAGCGGTTCTTTTCTTATTTCAGCTTACGACAAAATTCTGGAAGCTAAAAACAAACTGGATAAACAAATAGGTCTTTTTGATCGTTTTGAAATCTTGAAAAACAATATTTACGGTGTTGATTTGGACGAACAAGCCATAGAAATCGCTCAACTCAACTTGCTTTTGCGTGTTTTACAACAGAGAACAAAACTACCAACACTTTCACATAATTTAAGAATTGGTAATTCTTTAGTCGAAGGCGATCATGAAAGTCTAAACCCATATTTTGATCAAAAATGGCGAAATCAACAGCCTTTCAATTTTAAACAGGAATTTCCTGAAGTTTTTAAAGAAAAAGCATTTGATGTAATTATTGGCAACCCCCCTTATGTTCAATTATCAATGAGTGATGATCTCGAAGAGGGAATGAAAAAATATCTTATTGACCATTATGAGTCATCAATGGGAAGACTCAATACTTTTGCTTTCTTTATCAGAAGAGGATTAGACCTATTGTCAGAGGGTGGGTATTTAGGTTTTATAATACCTAATACAATTTTAACACAGGATTACTACTATCAACTTCGTAAATATATCTTAGATCACTGTGCAATTGAAAATATTGTGTCCTTCGATGATTTACCATTCAAAGACGCAGTAGTTGAAAATGTAATAATTATTTTGAAAAAGACCTCCTCAGAAAGAAAAAGAAATTCTAAAAAAGTCAAAATCATAAAAATTGACGAAAAATTATCTTTCAAGAAAAGCAACTCAATAAATCAAAAGTTATTTTATACAACGAACAAATACAGCTTTAACATAAATTTAAGCGAAACGAACCTACAAATTAAAAAGAAGATTGAGGTATCAACAAAACCTTTAAATGATTATTTGTGCATCAATCAAGCAATTGCATTAAAACATGATAGAGCAAAATACTTAAGTAAAGAGAAGTTGAGCGACAAATACAAACCAGTGTTAGACGGGAGAAACATAAATCGATATTCCACAAATTGGGATGGAACATATTTAAAATACGACATCAACGCCATTCATAGCTGCAAAAGGGAAGATATTTTCCAAAACCCATCAAAAATTTTTTTTAGACGCGTAGGAGCCAAACTCACAGCCACCTACGATGATAGGCAATTTTATGCGCTTAACACTTTGGTTGTTATGAATTTAAAAACAGAAGTTCAACTTGATATTAAATTCTTTTTGGCTTTGTTTAACTCGAAATTACTAAATTTTTACTATCTCGAATTTCTAAAATCAACAAAAAAAGTGTTTTCAGAAATCCAAGCAAGGCAAGTAGCCCAATTGCCAATTAGAGAGCCAGATTTAAGGAATGAAAAAACAAAAAGATTATATGAGGAAATTTTAAGTTTAAGTTCGCAAATGATAGACCTACAAAAAGAAGCACAAGAAACAACCAGCAACACCGACAAAAACGCCCGACTAAAAACAGAAATAGAAAAAATAGACGAAAAAATAGATAAGGCAATTTATAAACTTTATGAGCTTACGGATGAAGAAATCGAAACAATAGAAAAACAAAAAATAGTCTTTAATTAAAAAACAACTCCGCTCAAAACTTAATGCAACCAAAAACAACAAGTAGACAAAGTTACTGACACAAAATTGTTTGTTAACAATTAACAAGAAGACTAATGAAAAGAAACCAAACCATAATTATCAAAGAAGATATAACTTTATACAAAGATGACCATTCCTTTGTTTTTTTTTGCAAAGAAGAATTTAAAAAATCTCTAGCAATTGGAAATCGCAATAATCTAGATTACATGAAATTGTATGTTTTCTTACATTTAGTTTTAGAAATCAGTCTATCTCAATTATTTAGACAATTTATCCTTGGAAATATTTATTTAAAAACACTAAATAAATATTTAAACACAGAAGAAATGGACAAAAAAGATTTTAAAGAAAAATTTGAAACACTCTCTCCTTTTTTACCAGAAAAAGATATTAAGAAACTGAAAACGTTATACTGTAAATTTGCTGAAAAAAGAAATAAAATATTACATGGACACGCTGTAGGTGAAAAATGGATAAGTGGAACTCGAAAAATAACGAAAATAAAAGATTGGTTCAACGAAACAGAAGTAACTAATCAATTAAAAATTTACAATAAAATCATTGATTTAATGCGAAATAGCATTGATAAATTACCAGCCTTTACAGATAAAGGGAAAAAAGATATGAAAAATATTTTATACTCTTTTTAGAATTAGAACAATGACTTACTTTGACCTCGAAAATTCCCCCATTTAATTTTCCCCTGCTCTTAAACAAAAACTTAAAAAGATATTTAAAAACTTGTTAAAAACCCGACTATTGTCGGAAAAGAAAAGGGATACCATGAGCTTGCTCCGAACCTCCATAAGCCTTCAACAAATTATACCACTAGCAAATATCACATACACAGAAATTTTGTATAAAATAATCAAATAATTTTAACTCGATTACAAATGAATATAGTTAAAAAAATTAAAAAAAACATATTTCCTTTAATAATTACCATCCTTAATTTATTTGGAGCAATATTGTTAGCAATTTCGGTTCAAGCTCGTGATCTAATTAAAGATATTGGGACAGGATTTGTAATCAAACATGGAAATGAAATTATAAACCAAACAGAGACTACAATTAACTCTACGCAATTTCACTGGGGTATATTCTTGTTAATTTTAGGTTCCATTATACAAATAGTAATAATTTTCAGAAAAGATTAATTTTGATCACATCACACACTCAACAATAACCCCCTTCTCACACCCCCATATCCACCACCACGGGTTTTCACGTGTTCGGCCCTTCCCCATCCGCAAAATAAAAATCCGCATTCACTTTCAACTTCGATCGATCCAC
>CAYODN010000024.1:0-10675 GCA_964402735.1 uncultured Candidatus Peribacteria bacterium
TCATCAAAAATTTTTATTTTTTTCATATTTTTATTTCAAATGCTTTCGAAAAAAATTTTAACACAACCACCAATACTTTCATAACAATTTTATTTCAATTCGATTTTGTTTAGCAAAATTGATCTATTTTAGTACACACAAACAGTGACGCGAGGGGTCAACAAAATACAAAACGAAAAAAACACAATTTGATCAAATATAAAAGTGGGCTTATGTATGTGATTTTTGAGAGCACTTTTGAGCAAAAAATTTCCATATAAACGTTTTAAAATTTATTCGACTGGTCGATTCGATTTAAGCATCATGATGCTTAAATCTATGTTGCTTCGTACATGTTAGAAGCAACATACTATCGACGGAGAATAAATTTTAAACGTTTATAAAAAAAGGACCCGATTTTCTCGAGCCCTCTTTTAATTTTACAAAAATTTTTACATCATACCGTCCATTCCCATTCCGCCCATTCCTCCATGTGCATGCGATGATCCACAAGAAGATTTCTCTTCCGGCAAATCGCAAATCGCACTTTCCATAGTTAGGAAAACGGAAGCAACGGAAGCGGCGTGTTCGATCGCGCTTCTCACAACTTTTTTCGGATCGATAATTCCGGCCTCGATCATATTCACAAATTCATCTTTCACGGCGTCGTATCCGAAATCATTTTTTCCGGAAAGAACCTTATCGACAACCACACTTCCCTCTTTTCCGGCGTTCACCGCAATTTGGAAAAGCGGTGCTGTTAGAGCTGTTCTCACGATATTGATACCGGTAGTTTCATCGAGATCTTCACCTTTCATTTTCTCAAGCTCTTTCATTACTCGAACTAGAGCAACACCACCTCCGGGAACGATTCCTTCCTGCACCGCAGCACGTGTTGCGTTTAATGCGTCTTCAATTCGAAGTTTCTTTTCTTTAAGCTCCACTTCCGTAGCGGCACCAACCTTTAAAACTCCAACACCACCCGTGAGTTTTGCAAGGCGCTCGGTGAGTTTTTCTTTATCGAATTCGGAATTTGATTTTTCAATGTGAACTTTTATCTCTTCAACTCGAGCCTCAATCTCCTTCTTATTTCCCTTTCCATCAACGATTGTAGTTTTGTCTTTATCGGATACAACTTTTCTGGCTTCTCCAAGATGGCTTAAATCTGCATTTTCAAGTTTAAGACCAAGCTCACTCGAAACAACCGTACCACCCGTGAGAATTGCGATATCCTTAAGCATTTCCTTTCTTCTATCACCGAATCCGGGAGCTTTAACCGCCAAAATATTGAATACACCGCGAAGTTTATTCAAAACGAAAGTAGCGAGAGCTTCTCCATCCACATCCTCAGCGATAATCACAAGCTCTTTTCTACCCGTTTGTGCAACCTTCTCAAGAATCGGAAGAATTTCTTGCACGCTGCTGATTTTTTTATCGGTGATAAGAATCTTCGCATCGCTATACATAGCCTCCATTCTTGCCGGATCCGTTACGAAATAGGGAGAAATATATCCGTTATCAAATTGCATTCCCTCCACCACCTCTTTATCAAGACCCATAGTCTGAGATTCCTCCACTTGCACAACGCCATCGACACCGACACTATCCATAATATCAGCGATAAGATCTCCGATTACGCTATCTTTTGCGGAAATTGTAGCAACCTGAGCGATTTTTTCTTTTGAGTCTCCGATTTGAATAGCCATCTCCTCAAGAATTTTTTCAATTTTTCGAACGGCTTTTTCAATACCTTTTCTGAGATGAACCGGATTTGCACCCGCTGTAAGATTTCGAAGACCCTCTTTGATAATAGCCTCTGCAAGCACCATAGCGGTTGTTGTACCATCGCCGGCGATATCGTTTGTTTTTGTTGCAACTTCACGAACAAGAAGCGCTCCCATATTTTCAAAACTATCTTTTAGCTCGATTTCTTTTGCGATTGAAACACCATCATCGATAATTTGAGGAACACCATAACTTCTTGCGATAGCCACATTTCTTCCCTTTGGGCCAAGTGTTACCTTTACGGTTTTTGCCAATTTTTCAACACCCAAAAGAAGCTTTTGTCTGGCTTCATCGGAATAAATAATTTGTTTTGCCATACTTAAATCGGGTTAAAAAATTATATAATTTTTGCGTATACATCGTTTACCGCAAGGAGCAGTAAATTTTTTCCATCCAGTTTGATTTCCGTTGGAGAATACTTTGAAAACAGCACTGTGTCTCCGGCATGTATTTCCATCTCGGCCCTTTTTCCGTTTTCAAGAAGCTTTCCGGGACCAACGGCGATAACGGTTCCCTTCATCGGCTTTTCTTTCGAAGCCGTATCGGGGATGATAATTCCCGAAGCGGTTTTTTCTTCGGTGATCGGCTCGACAACAATATTGTCGGATGTCGGCAAAATGTTTGTCATAGTATTTAAGTTAAAAAATAAATTTAGCACTCCATAATATAAAGTGCTAAATTTTTAGAGTCAAGACTTTATATATTATTGGGCAAGCCCCGAAGCGGAAACTTCCCTTATTACATGCACTTTAACGGGACCCGGACTCTGATTGTCGCTCTCGATTTTTCTCGCGATATCGTAAGAAAGTTTTATCGATTGCAAATCATCAAGCTTCTCCGGATCAACAAATATTCGGATTTCCGTACCTGCTTGAATCGCAAATGCGTTTTTCACGCCGTTAAACGATTTACTTAGATTTTCCATTTCAACAAGTCGTTTGATATAACCATCCAAATTATCTTTACTGGCACCCGGTCTTGCATTTGCAATCAAGTTTGCAGCTTGCACCAATTGAGCCTCCAAACTGGTAGGTTCCGGATCACCATGATGGGCCTCAATTGCATGAACGATCGAAGCGGGCAGAGCGAATTTTCTGGCGATATCAGCTCCGATATGAGCATGATGGCCTGTAATTTCGTGATCTACAGCCTTTCCGATATCATGAAGAAGTCCGGCTCTCTTACACACACTAACATCGGCTCCAAGTTCGGAAGCGAGCGCGGAAGCCAAAAATGCAACCTCCATTGAATGTTTCAAAGCGTTTTGTCCGTGAGTAACTCTGAATTTAAGTCGGCCGAGAATCTTCACGAGATTTGGAGGAAGACCTGTAACACCTGTCTCAAGCATGGCTTTATCGCCGAGTTCTTTTATCAAATCGTTCACCTCAAGCTTCACTTTGGTAACTGTCTCTTCGATTCTAGCCGGATGAATTCGTCCGTCCTCAATGAGCCTCTCAAGCGCAATTTTCGCGATATATCTTCTTACCAAATCAAAACCGGAAACAACAATCGATCCCGGAGTATCATCAACGATAACATCAACACCGGTCATTTGCTCGAAAGTATTGATATTTCGTCCTTCCCTACCGATGATTCTTCCTTTCATATCATCGCTTGGAAGATTTACTATTGTGGCCGTAGACTCCGAAGCCGTTTCGGAAGCGCATCTGACGATAGCATTCGCAATGATAAGTTTAGCCTTTTCATTAGCGCTCTCTTTAAGAGTCGATTCCGTTTTTTTAATTTGTGCAACGATATCCTCTTTGGCCTCTTCTTCAACTTTTTTGAGTAAAAGTTCTTTAGCTTCTTCCTTTGTTAGAGCGGAAATTTTCTCAAGCTCAAGTGCCTGCATTTTATAAATATTTTCAACTTCTTCTCGAAGAGTGCGAACCTGTGAAACTCTTTTATCCATTTCTTCTCTGGATCTTTCAAGTTCTTCCGTTTTTTTATCGATACTCTTTTCCTTTTCAAGCAGTCGTTCTTCAATTTTAGTAAGCTCGGCTTGTTTTTCTTTTTCCTCTTTCTTAAGAGCATCAAGCATCTTAAAAGATTTGTTTTTTGCATCGTAAAGAAGCTCTCTCGATTTACTTTCCGCATCATGAAGCACTTTTTGAGCTTCCGCGATTAGAATTTTGTCTTTCTCCTGCGTCTGTTTTTGTTTGTAAAAATACGCCCCGACGCCTCCCAAAGCGCATCCCGTCAGAAATAAAACTATTGTTAGCCACATGGTCGAATATTGGTTAGACGAAATATTATTCGCCTTAAAAGTATCTGATTTTTAAAAAATTTTTTGCCGATTTGTTTTAAAAGAAACCTTTGATTTTTCTTTTCTTTATGCCAATTTTTTAAGTCCTACTCTTAAGGTCCGATTTTGTTATTAAATCATAACAAATCTACTTTATTTTCATCCCTCATGTCAAAAATTTTTAATCTTTTTTTAATGTTTATGTGTTAAAACTATAATTATTAACAAAAAACCAAATGAGAACAATTTTTTTATTCACACCTCTGCTGTATTTTTCGATAATCCAAAGTACATTTGCAAACTTTGAACCTTACATCACCGAAATCATGGCCAACCCCGACGGTACGGACACGGGAAATGAATGGATCGAAATATACAATCCCGGCGATGAAGTCGTTGATTTAAAAGGATACATCTTGAAAAATTCAAACAAAGAAAAAATGCTGGATTCGTTTATAATTAAAGGAAAAAGCTTTGAAATACTCACAAATGAAACCTTTAATTTTTCAATAAAAAACTCAAACGAGGTCGTAATTCTATTAAACCCCGAGGGAAAAATTCTAAGCGAAGTGAAAATCGAAAAATCCGAAAACGGAAAAAGCAAAGCCCAAACGAAAATTTTCAAAAACGGCGCAAACGAAACACTTTGGATAAAGGAAGAGCCAAGCCCCGGCTTTGAAAACCCAAACTTTTACGAAATCGAAGGAAAAATCACACAAGAAATAAAAATAGGAAAAATTGCGGAAATCGAAATAGATCATAAAAAAGTGAATATACCGGAAAACTTCGACATAAATACGCTTAAGGCGTTCACAAAAGAAGGAGACAAAATCAAGGCTTTGCTAAAAATCGAGGAAAAATCCCTTACACTCGCGAAAATAAAAATTTCAAACGATACAAAAAAGGATGAAAAGAAATCAGCCACTCCATATTTTCTTCTCATCCCAATAAGCCTGATCGGCATTTATTTAATTATTGAATCAGACCTTTCACATGCATTGTGTTGTAAATCAGCTGCACGAATTCGGCCCTTGTAATTGCTGTATTCCCACCGAATCTGCCATCCTTGGATACAATGCCATCCTTACTTCCCAAATACAAATAAGGAGCGTACCAATCGGAAAGCTTCGCATCCAAATAAGAAACGGTTGCATCAAGAGGAACATCGTCCACATCATAACCGAAAGCACCAAGCGTAATCTTTAGAGCCTCCGCTCTTGTAACATTATTCCCGGGTTTGAAATTTCCATCGGAATAACCACTTACAATATTGTGATTCTTCGCATAGCACACATAAGCGCTATACCATTCATTTTTGATATCTTTAAAACAATTTTCCAAAATTTGCCCGGTAAAATCGGCATCAAGAGAATCAAGGACGATAGCCAGAAGTTCGGCCCTGTTTAAATTATTATCGGGTTTGAAAGTACCATCATTATAACCTTTTATAAGCCCCAAATCATAAAAAACCGAAATCGCATAGACATTTTTGTGCTTCAAATCGACATCCTCAAAAGCAAGATCACCGGCAGAGGTCTCGGGCGCAACAATACAAAAAGGATCGCACAAAGAAGAAACGGGAGCCGGAAGCTTCGACTCCGAATCGGAAAAATCCGAAACGGAAGCAAGTACGCTGTCGGCATTTTCGTTCATATAATTATTAAAAACATAAACCGAAATAGCCGAAGTAAAAAGAAAAGCCACAAATAAAGATACGAATCCGATACTTTTTTTCATATTTTTAAATTATTTTTTTAATACTTTACTATACTCCGCTTGATAAATATGCAGGAATGTTAGCAGAATCATAAGCAAAATCGGACCAACGAGAATTCCTTTAAAGCCCATCGTAAAGATTCCACCCAAAATCACAAAGAAAATAAGAAGCGGATAGGTTTTGGCTCTGGAACCGGCTCCTTGAATAAGATAAGGTCTGACGAAATTATCAATCGAACCGATAACCACAATTCCGAAAACAAAAAGTCCGATACCTCCGACATAATGACCGGAAAGAAGAAGAATAATAGAGGCCGGGACCCAAATTAAAGCCGTACCCACCACCGGGATAAGAGAAGCGAAAGCGATCATGGTGCCCCAAAAAAACGCGCCGGATACACCAAAAATCACAAAACCGATACCTCCCACAACACCCTGAAGAACGCTGGACATAAGCACTCCAAAAACAATCGCTTTAATGATTATGTTGAGTCGCTTGAAAAGTTCTATTTCATAAACGGAAGGAAGCGGGCTTAAATACCCCATTTTATCCACAAGTTTCGAACCGTCTTTAAAGAAATAATACATACTGAAAAACATAAGAAAAATGGAAAGAGCAATTGAAGAAATGGCTCCCAGAATCGAAACTGTCTGGTTTAGAATAAAGCCTTTCAAATCGTTTGCCACATCAAGAATCGTTTGCTTTAAATTGATTTGATCCAAATCAAAATAAGGCGCAACTTCATTTTTCAAATCAAAAAAATAGCCACCCTCGGACCAAGTGAGATATTTATCATACTTTCCCGAAGAGATTTCCGTTGATATGATTTTATAGGTTTCCTGAGCCTCGGAAGTGATTAGGATAATAAAAACAGCAATAGGAATAACAATAGTAACAAGCACAACAAAACATGTGAGTAAAGAAGCGAGCGAAGCTCTACCCCTAAGGAGCTTTAATATCTTTTTATATATCGGATAAAACACCACGGTAATCACAACCGCAACCATCAACACAGTAATAAAAGGACTAAGAATCCATATCAAAGCTATTAGTGCCAAAATAAGACAAGCGATCAAAAAATAGCCCGGTAAATTTTGAATAATAAGCGAACCGGCAAGACCGCTCTTTGTAAAGGCCTCTTTTGATTTTTTAACTTTTTCCATTTATATTTATTAAAATTCTGTTTCATAATACAAAAAAGAAGGTTTTTTCGGAAAATATTCTCCTTGACACCTTTTAAAGAATTTTTCTAAACTTACATTTATGAACATTGAACATCTCGAAAAAATCTTGGAAAACGAAAAAGGCTTTAGAAAAAAACAAATTTTCAAAGCCGTTTTCAACGAATGTATTGAAAATTTCGATGAAGCAACAAGCCTCCCCAAAGAACTTCGAGAAAAATTAAAAAAAGAATTTCCGCTTACGATTGAGCACAGCCTTTTTATAAGCGACGAAGGAAAATCGGTGAAAGCTTTGATTACGCTTGATGACGGCCAAAAAATCGAAAGCGTACTTATGCGACACAAAGACAGAAACACCGTTTGCGTTTCATCTCAAGTGGGATGCGCTATGGGATGCGCTTTTTGCGCCACGGGGAAACTCGGACTCACAAGAAATTTAAGTGTATACGAAATACTTGGCCAAATTCTCCTTTTTCAAAGACTCCTCAAAAAAGAAAATGAACGAGTGTCGTCAGTGGTATTTATGGGCATGGGTGAACCACTATTAAACTACGACAACGTACTTTCCGCCGTTCGACTCATAAACGACAAAGAGTATTTCAACATAGGAATTCGCCATATTTCAATTTCAACATGCGGAATTGTTAGCGGAATAAAAAAACTCGCAAATGAAAACTTGCAGATAAATTTAGCTTTGTCTTTGCACTTTCCGGACGAATTGAAACGAAACGAGTTTATGCCTATAAATCGCGCGAATCATCTCTCCGACACAATGGCCGCGATCAAAGAATTTATACAAAAAACCGGAAGAAAAATAATGATTGAATATTTAATGCTTAAAGGAATAAACGATGGGGTCGACGACGCAAACAAGTTATTTGAATTGCTTAGGGATTTCGAAACAGTCAAAGCTACGGGAAAAAACAAAGCTCCTCATTATTTTGTAAACATTATCGCCTACAATCCCACAGGGGGCTTTAAAGGATCTGACAAAAAAGCAATAAAAGACTTTAAAGAAATTTTGGAAAATAAAGGAATAGACGTAGTGGAAAGATTTCGGTTTGGAAGAGAGATAAACGGAGCCTGCGGACAACTCGCACTAAACAATGTTTGCATAAAATAAAAAAATGAAAAATATAAAAGTTTCGATCATTTGCTTGGGATGCCCGAAAAATTTAGCGGATATGGAATTTTTGATGAGCAAAACAAAATCTTCACTTTTGGTAAACGAAGAAGACAGCGAAATTGTGGTACTAAACACATGCGGATTTTTGAAAAGCGCAAGGGATGAGGTGTTTTATCATATTGAAAGATTGAAAGATAAAAAAATTATTGTAATCGGATGCTTAAGCTCTTGGTTTGATGAAAAGATGCGAAAGAAATATCCGAATATTTTCGCGGTACTTTCAAGCGCAAATTACGAAAAATTCGAGGATACCATTTTGGAAGTGGCAAATAACAAAAGGAAATTTCTAATAAACGCCGAACCGGAAAAATTCGATAATTACGATGGAAAACGCCTTCTATCAAGCTCCCCTTTCGCATATATAAAAATCGCCGAAGGATGCAACAACAAGTGCGGATACTGTTTAATTCCGCATCTAAAAGGCAAATTCAGAAGCCGAAAGATGCAGGATATTATCGACGAAGCAAAAGATTTGATAAACAAAGGAATAAAAGAACTTATTCTTGTGGCTCAAGACTGCGGATATTATGGAATCGACCTATACAAGAAAAAAAGCCTTTCAACACTACTTAAAAAACTTGAAAAAATTCCGGGAAATTTTTGGATAAGAATTTTATACACATACCCCGAAAGAGTGGACCCGGAGCTGATAAACACAATCAAGAAATCAAAGAAAATATGCAAATATATAGACATTCCGCTCCAACACGGGGATCCGGAAACTTTATTAAGAATGAAAAGGCCTGACAATACAAAAAAATCACTAAAACTTATAGCGACATTAAGAAAAGAAATTCCGGGCATTTCAATACGCACAAGCTTTATAGTAGGCTACCCGGGAGAAAACCAAAAAGAATTTTTGAATTTGAAAAAATATATCGAAACACTTCGGCTGGATTTGGTGGGGATATTTGAATTTAGCAGAGAGCCACACACAATTGCTTACGATTTGGATAATCAAGTGAAATCGGCGATCAAAAAAAGTAGACGAAATTTACTAATGAAAATACAACAAAAAATCTCATTCGAAAACAATCAAAAAATCATTGGAAATATGGAAAAAGTCTTGATTGAAGGATTTAACGAAGATCTAAAAATGTATACAGGAAGATCGGAGAGATTTGCACCGGAAATCGACGGCACCGTTTTTGTAAAAAGCGACAACAAGCTCAAAGTCGGGCAATTTATCAAGGTAAAAATCAAAGAAGTAAGCGAATACGATCTATTTGGAGAAGAAATCTAAAGCAAACTTAAGACCTATTGCTTTCTATGTTCTTAAGTTTTTTACTTTTCGCAAAAACCACTGCTATATAAGTGGAAACCGGAATTGTAAGAATAAGCCCGATACTTCCAACAAGCATTCGAAGAATTTCCTCAGAGATTATTTCCATATTTATTATACTCGAAAAACTTGAACTCGAATCACGAATAAGAAGGAGGAAAAGCGGAAATGAAGCTCCCGCATAAGCGATAATCAAAGTGTTCACCATCGAAGAAAGATGATCTTTCCCCACAGCCATAGCCTTAAAAAACACTTCCCTTTTGGAAAGCTTTGGATTTGCGGAAACAAGCTGAAAAGTGAGTGAGGATTGATTAACGGTAACATCATCCAAAATACCCAAAATACCCACACATATTCCAATAAAAAGAACATCGGTCATTTTCACGTTTGTAACGATATCGGAAAGAAAACTGGCTTCTTCACTGGAAAAGCCGGTCATTTTCAAAAAAGGTAAAAACATCAAAGTCAAAATAATCGTCATAAAAAAACCTGAAAGAGAACCGATATAAGCGGAAAATGTTTTTTTATTAAACCCATAAGTAAGAAACATACTGAGAGTAAGAAGCACAACTCCCCCAAGAACAACCAAAAGCATTGAATTAAAGCCGGAAAAAACACCGTTTGCAATAATGAAAATCAAAACAAGAAAATTCGTAATCAAAGCCAACAAAGAATAAAGGCCTTGTTTTCCGCTTACAAGAATTACAAGAAAAACGAATATCGCGGCCAAAAAGAAAATCCCCATAAGTCTATCAGGCTCTCCAAGAACGAGTACTGGAGTACCGTTTTCATCATTGCCTTCATAAGTAACAAAATATTTATCCCCCGCTTCTATCGAAGAATTCGTTTGAGTTAAATCCAAATAATCGGCTTTTAGCTTATATACTCGGCCCTTAAGAGAACCATCCAAAACCTTCACCGTAAGATCTTTACAAATCGGAGCATTTTCGTTTTGCGCTTTGCAATCTTTCACATCCGTGATTTTCACCCTCATATCTTCGGCCTCGATATTGTGATCAAGATAACTGTTTCCTCCTAAAGCGAGTGCCGAAAAACTCAAAGTAAAAAAGAGTCCGATAAAAAACAAAACCTTAAATTTAAACATAAAAAAAATTACATTTCACAAATAATAAACTTTTTTTGAAGAAAACAAAAGCAAATCGGTCTTGACAACATACCCCACGGGGGTATAAACTAAATGCGCATTTAAAAACAAAATATGCGAACTCCTCAACAAAGACTAAACATCATAAAAGGCCAAATCGACGGACTATCAAAAATCATCGAAAGAAAAGGACCT